>JAZSFD010000094.1:0-3998 GCA_045532035.1 Eubacteriales bacterium
TCCCCGAGGAAATCGAAGAGTATCTTGACAAGATAGATCTTGTAAACGAATGCGTGGTAGTCGGACGCGAAAACAAAGAAACCGGCGAAGTCGTTCTGACAGCTGTTGTTTATCCCAATTTCGATATGCTTCCCGGCAAGGAAGTTTCTGAGGTTGCGGCGGCAGTTAAAGAAAAAATACTCGAAACAAACAAAAAGCTTCCCAGCTTCAAGCAGATAAGAAATGTCGAGATCAAGAAGACCGAGTTCGAAAAGACCTCGTCAAAAAAGATCAAGAGATTTACAGTTTAATTATTATCAGGAGATTATTTATGTACGAAGAACTTAAAAAACTTTTAGTTGAAGAAATGCAGATCGAAGAAGAAAAAATAACCCCCGATGCAGAGCTCGTTAATGATCTCGGTTTCAACTCCCTTGAACTTGCAGAGCTTGTTATTCATTGCGAAGAAACCTACGATGTCGAATTTGACGAAGAAGAAGCAAAGAATCTTGTAACAGTAAATGATGTTATCAAGTATCTCCAAGAGCTCGTTGCTTAAAATTATAAACATCAAAACTTTCCGCTTGTTGGCTTGCGCTGCAAGCGGAATTTTGTCATCACTCCCCTTTTTCTTCGACGAGCTGTTTCTTCTCGAATGGATATCACTCGTACCCTTCTTTTTGCTGTTTCTCTCTCAAACCGATATCAGCAAAAAACAAGCTTTTTTCTATGGATTTCTCACCAGATTCATACAGTCGGTTATAGTTCTTTCATGGTTCAAAGAGCTTTATTCGATGAGCGCGGTCAATGTGCCCTCGTTTATCATGATCGGCGTGATCTTTCTCGGAGATGTTGTCCTGTCTGCCCTGCAATCAATTCCATTTGGACTTTGTGCTTTGTTTATCCGTGCTGTTTCAAAGTATGGCAGATTCCTGCTTGTAAATTCAGTAAGTGTTGCGGCAATCTATACTTTTACCGAGCATTTTCAAACTTTAGCAGAAGAAATAGACATTCCGTGTCTTATCGGTTTTCCTTGGGTTGCAAGTTGTGTCACCCAACACAAGTTTGTGTGCGGAATACAATCAGCATCAATCTTCGGCGCTATGTTTATCACTTTTCTTATAATTCTGATAAATATACTGATATCATATTCTGTGACTTCAAAAAGAAAAGACAGCCTCATCGCTCTTGTTTTAGCGGCAACTGTTTTTTTCTCAAACACACTGTACGGTGTCATTGCAATCAACACTTCGCACGAAAAAGCCGAAAATGCTCCAATCAAAGTTGCAGTATACCAGGATAATAACTCATCCTACAACAAATGGTCCTCGTCCTCGCGAGATGTTTGCGATCAGTTCATCTCCGATATTGAAGGATATTTCGAGCAAGGAAACGAAGCTGATATCATCCTGCTTTCCGAAACCGTTTTCACTGTTAATTTTGACACAGAGCGCACATACAACTCGGGGTCAGCAAGGTATATCGCCAAAAAACTGACCGATTTCACACAAAAACACGACTGTATAATCATTTTCGGAGGTTTTTCATCTGATGAAGACGGTGAATATAATTCGTTGTTTATGATCGAAAACGGTGAATTTAACAAGACGGTATATAACAAGCGAACCCTTGTGCCTTTCGGTGAATATCTCCCCTTTGAAAGTGTTTTGAAAAAAATACTCCCGATGCTTGAAAACTTTAATCTTAGCGGAAGCTATCTGAAGCCCGGAAATGACTCAAATGTATTTGAAAGCAATCCTGCGCACATTGGCGGCATTGTTTGCTATGACTCCATCTTCAGCTACAATACCCGAAAAACCGTGTCAGACGGCGCACAGTTGATAGTTCTGTCTACCAACGACTCATGGTACAACGATTCGTCAGCTATATATCAGCATTATGCACAATCGGCTTTCAGAGCTGTTGAAACCGGAAGATATCTTCTCAGATCGGCAAGCACCGGAGTATCAGGCATAATTGATGATCACGGAAGAACAATCGCAAACTCCGATATTTTCGAAAAGACAATAGTCAGCGGTGTTGTTGAGAAAAGAAGTGAAACCACCTTTTTTGTGAAATACGGATACAGCTATCTTTATATTTTAGCATTACTTTCCGTTGTCTATGCCGCCATGTCGACTATCCATTCAAAAAGGCACCGATCAGGTAATCCCGAAAAATTATAATGCACAGTTATTGACAAAAAATGTAAATACATTATTGCTTTGCTGAAGTACAATAACTTGTCGGCAAATGCTTTATCCAAAATGAGGTTATTTTGTGAATTGCACAGCAAAAGTCATTTCTCCGCTTGAAAAGGTCTTTTATGATGACAAGCTTTCAAGCTTCAAAAGTTATCCAAAGTCCACAGCGCTCATCGGAGAAAAGCACAATTTCTGCATAGCTTATACTAACACCGATTATTCCGAGTGCAGATATACAAGCACGCGTATATATGTTACCTGCAAATCGGACATAAAAAAGCATATAAAGATCAGTTCAATCGAGCACGTTCCCGCGGTATATGCCGCAAACTATGACAAGGAAGATGATGGTCTTCTGAGAAAAGCTCCCGGTTTGTATCCCGAGGTTAAGATGCCGATAAAGGAGAAACAGCTTCTTTTTTATCTTCCCAAGCTTGTTCACAGCCTCTGGGTAGAAGTTGATACAACAGATGTCGAACCCGGAAGTCACGCGATCACAATTACATTCTTTGCCGAAAACGGCACAAAGCTTTGCGATTGTACACACACAGTCAAGGTAATTGACGCAAAGCTTCCCGAACAAAAGCTTATGCTGACTCATTGGTTCCACACAGATTGCCTTGCCGACTATTATAAGGTCAAAGTCTTCTCGCAAAAGCATTGGAAAGCTATAAAAAACGCGCTTAAGACATACGCGGAAGCCGGTAACAATATCATCTACACCCCGCTTTTCACTCCACCGCTTGACACAAATGTAGGAGCCGAGCGTACAACAGTGCAGCTTGTTGATGTAGAATATGCGAACGGTAAATACAGCTTTGATTTTTCAAAATTCCGCAGATGGATCGGAATTTGCAAAGATGTTGGACTAAAATATTTTGAAATGAGCCACCTTTTCACCCAGTGGGGTGCATTTCACGCCCCAAAGATCATTGCAACAGTTGACGGAAAGAAAAAGAAAATCTTTGGCTGGGAAACAGATGCCCATGGAGCGGAATATGAATTCTTCCTTTCCCGGTTCCTGCCTGCCCTGCTTTCTGAGCTTCAGACACTTGGACTCGAAGACTGCACCTTCTTCCACATTTCGGACGAACCCACAATGGATCATCTTGAAAGCTACAAAGCGTGCAGCGACATAATCAGAAAATATCTTAAAGGCTACAAGATCATGGATGCCATGTTCAATGTGGAATTCTACAAGAACGGTTACGTTGACATTCCCATTCCGTATATCAAACACTCAAAACAATTTTTTGACGAAAATCCCGATCCGAAATTTGTGTACTACTGCGGACTTGATACAGAGTGCATGGGCAGAGGCTTTGCAATGCATCTTTCAAGAACAAGAATAAGCGGTATTCAATTCCATGTTCACAATATCGATGGCTTCCTGCACTGGGGTCACAACTTCTATAATTCAAGCAAATCAATAAGACATATCGATCCATATGCCATAACAGATGCCGACAAGCAGTTCGGTGCAGGCGATTCCTTCATGGTATATCCCGGTGAAAACTTTGAATCGTTCGAGTCTATACGCCTTGCAGTATTCAGAGACGGACTTCAGGATATGCGCGCCCTCGCCCTGTGCGAGGAGCTATGCGGCAAAGAAGCCGTTGACTCTGTAATCACAGAGCTTAACGACGGACAATCTCTCGAGCTGTGTAAAACGCCAAAAGACAAAGATTTTGCATTGAAGCTTCGCGAAAAGATCAATGCGATGATAGAAGCTGCGTTGTGAGAGAATAATTCTATATAAGAAAAGAAACAGGGGATCTCTCCCCTGTTTCAGACTACTGACAAACCCACCTCTTT
>JAZSFD010000055.1:0-2745 GCA_045532035.1 Eubacteriales bacterium
TTCGGGTTAGTGACCTTCAGCATCTCTTTCTCCGTGCTGATTGCATTGATGTTCTGTTGGGTCTGG
Organism: Eubacteriales bacterium; assembly: GCA_045532035.1. Lineage (GTDB taxonomy): Bacteria > Bacillota > Clostridia > Oscillospirales > CAG-382 > UMGS1052. The sequence continues at coordinate 67 of JAZSFD010000055.1, forward strand.
GAACCGGCAAAACCGACAATCTTGGCTATGTAATTGGCATCTTCGGAAATTGTTACATCCGACTCTGCAGGAAGCTGGTTCTTGTAAGCCTGTCCGGCCTCTGTATACTCCACAGTAGCCGTAAACTTGTACTTACCGAAAAGGTCCGCTACAGAACTTACCTGTGCTGTGGCATTTATTGCCATAAAAAGCACAAGGCAAAATAACATAAGGTAGTTTTTCTTCATAAGATTCATTTTAAATAATAAATTGACAATCATTTTTAAATTGAATGGGCAAAAATATAAATAATTCCATATAAAACGAAAAAAATGTCGATTAATTATGACAATCAATCGACATTTTAACATCCGGCAAACATCCCGTCACTCAAGAGCCTCAAGAAATGCCTTCAGTACATCGCCGCTGCTCGGGCGCATAGCCTTGTATGTATGCAGCCTGCCCTCTTTATCATATATAAGGAAAAAGGGGATTCCTTTAACGTTCAACGCATTGCAGAGAGAGTTATCTCTATCGCGCAGTTGATTGCCGTGCATATTGAGCTGAGACATCTTGTTTTTCCATGCATCCTTGTCGATATCGGTAGAAATGGAGAGAAAAACCACATCACTGTTCTGCAGTTCTTTCTCAAGTGCCTGCAGGTGAGGGACCTCCTTGCAACATGGTCCGCACCAGCTCGCCCAAAGGTCTACATATACATATTTGCCCTTGAACGAAGAGAACTCGACAACATTGCCGTCAGCATCCTCAAGCACCACACCTGAGGGGAAAGGAGAACCGACGATAGTTGCTTTGCGCCTCATATACTCATTGATATACTCATCGGAAAGGCCGTATATCTCTGTCACCTTCTCGAGTATCGACAATCCGCCTTCATAGTCGGCCGAATAGTCATGCCTGGAAAGGAATGAAGATATAAATTTCGACATCGCCATTTTGCGAACAGCCTCATTCTGATAGTAGTTATGGAGTATTTCAAGTTTGTCGATCAGGTTCTCGACATCGGCAGGCATTCCCTCGGCAATAATCCTGTATGCAGAGTAGAACAGCGGTGCATAGTCATTGTCAAGCGCCCTATAATCAGGTTGCAACAGGGATCCAAGTTCAAAGCCGACTTCCGAAGCGTCTATGTTCTGCGCACGGGGTATCGAGGTATATGCATCGTATGCAGCAGTATATGCCCACACTTTAATGAAACCGGAAGCAGGATCAGAGACCTTTTCGGCCGAAATCAATGAATCGGCCACATTGCCATACGAAGCAATCAAAGCCTTCATTTCATCATTGCTCATGCCAGGTTTTGTCCATAACATGCGCGCATTCGCAGCCACTGTAGCATTAAACGCTGAAAGAGCACGGTTATCGGGAGTATCGGACACAAAGAGTGCACGATCCTTTACTTCCACACCGCATTCCACACTCTTTGCATCGGATGCATATACAGTCGTCATCAACTGTGTATTATTATTGACAAGAACAATATCATAAAAACCGGTACCGGAAAAAGGTATATTGCCGACGTACAGGCCATCTTTCAGACGGAGAGCCGTACTTTTCGCCTCGCCATCCACACGTGGCTGGACATACACCTTTGCCTCACCCTCAAGAGCAGGAGTGAACGAGATTTCGAAACGTGCACGTTGCGCATGCAACCGGAGTGCCGAAACAAGCAAAAGCACTAAGATATAGACAGTTTTCTTCATTATCCTTAATTATTTAGATGACAAAATTAGCAAAAAGCACAGCAATATCAAAAGAATCAATGCAAAAGTAACCCTCTTTAACAAAAGGGATAAAAAAACGTAAAAAACAGGCAAACAAAAAGATGCATCAGAATATGTTGTTATATTTGCAATGTCTAACTATAAAATATAACGCATATGAAAAAACTCCTTACAATAATCCTTTGCAGCGCTTTTGCATTCTCGTGCAATGCACAGGAGAAGAAAAGCACTGACGATGGCGGAAAGTGCATACACATAACTGCCGAAGAGTTCAACAAAAAGATTGACAACACAAATGACAAGGAGTGGAAATACCTTGGCAACAAACCTGCAATCGTTGATTTCTACGCCGATTGGTGCGGCCCCTGCAAGATGATTGCACCGGTTCTTGAAGAGATTGCCAAGGAGAGAAGCAAGGATATTGTCATTTACAAAGTGAACGTAGACGAGTATCCCGAATTGGCAAACCAGTTTGGTATAACCGGAATACCGGCATTGCTGTACATTCCGATGAAAGGCGATCCCGAATTGGTTACAGGATTCATGAAAAAGGAAGAGATTGAGAAAAACATAAAGAATATCCTGAAAAAATAACAGACAATAGTCAATAAAACGGCAAGGCGCCCCAGTGGGCGCTTTGTCGTTTTATACCGGCTTTAAAGGGAACTAAGGGTTCTAAGGGTTACTAAGGGAAACTAATGTTTGGCCTACGGTTTTATCTTTATAACAAAAAAGAGCCTCAGTATAACTGAAGCTCTCTGTTGGGCTACCCGGACTCGAACCAGGAAAGGCAGGACCAGAATCTGCAGTGTTACCATTACACCATAGCCCAATGCTCATTTGCGGTGCAAAGGTACAACGTTTTTCGGAATAAAAAAACTTTTTCGCACTTTTTTAAACAAAACCAATAAAAAAATTCTTCATCTGATATAAACTGAGGAGAAAAAACATTCCA
>JAZSFD010000102.1:0-46636 GCA_045532035.1 Eubacteriales bacterium
GTGCTGACCGGTAAGGGCCGCGCCTTCGGCGGCTCCCTGATCCGCCCCGAGGCTACCGGCTACGGCGCTGTCTACTACACCGTCGAGATGCTGAAGTACCTGGGCGAGAGCATCGAGGGCAAGACCTTCGCTGTGTCGGGCTTCGGTAACGTGGCTTGGGGTACCGTGAAAAAGGCGACCGAACTCGGCGGTAAAGTCGTGGCAATCTCCGGTCCTGACGGTTACGTCTACGACAAAGACGGTATCAACACCGAAGAAAAGATCAACTTCATGCTCGAAATGCGTGCTTCCTGCCGCAACAAGGTTCAGGACTACGCAGACAAGTTCGGCGTTCAGTTCTTCCCCGGCGAAAAGCCCTGGGGCACAAAGGTAGACATTGTTATGCCTTGTGCAACTCAGAACGAAGTCGGCATGGCTGAAGCTGAAAAGATCGTTGCAGCCGGCGTTAAGTATTACATTGAAGTTTCCAATATGCCCACCACAAACGAGGCTGTTGCATACCTCAAGGAAAAGGGCGTGAAGATCGCTCCCTCCAAGGCTGTTAATGCAGGCGGCGTTGCGGTTTCCGGTCTTGAAATGTCCCAGAACTCGATGCGTTACAGCTGGAGCGCAGAAGAGGTTGACGAAAAGCTCAAGATGATCATGAAGAACATCTTCAACAACTCAATTGAGGCTGCTCACACCTACGGTATGGGCGACGACCTTGTTGCAGGTGCTAACATCGCAGGCTTTATCAAGGTTGCTGAGGCTATGAAGGCTCAGGGCGTTGCATATTAATTTCTTGCAATAAATTTTTACACCGTCCCGTTTTCGGGGCGGTGTTTTTGTATACAAAACTTCGTTTTCCGGGGGAACGGTATTCCCCAAATTGATTTGTGGAATCATATCAGCAAAAAACGCTTTCCTCTTGCCGAAGAAAGCGTTACTTTTTAATTAAGAATTACAGCGCGTCAAACTGTGTGCGTATTGCCGAGTCTTCGGTGGATTTTTCAGCGAAAACTTTGTTTTTGTCTTCAAGCTTTTTGAATTCAGCATAATAGCGAAGACCAAACTCATAAAGGGCATCGGCACAAAAATGGAGATTGTCGGGGTTTGCTTTAAGTCCTTTTGCGCTGACAAAGCCTGTCATTTCATGCTCCTTTGCATAGCGCTCAAGCTCGGGATTTACGACCTTGAAGCCTGCGGCAAGCGAGCCATCACCATAGATTTCGATAAAATCTCCGAGTCCGCCGACAAGAAAAGGAACATCATAAAGATCAAGCTTGTGCCTTAACGATGCAAAGATTTTTTCAAGCTTTTTGTAATAGACCTCATATCTTCCGTTGTGGCAATCCGATTCGCCCTGATGCCAGAGAACTCCGGCTATCGTCGAGGTGCGCTGAGCAAGACGCGCACAATTTACGGCGTTGTCATATAGAAGACTGCCTACCTGCCATTGGTCAAGGCAGGTTCCGCCGTCGGCGCAGGGGATGAGCCCCGCTGTGACATTATGCTCTGCTGCATATTTTTCGGCAAAGCTTTCGGCAAGATTCACACCCGAAAAAGCTCTGTCAGGCTGAACGGGTCTGTGGAAAGAAGTCCATCTGCCCGAGCGGAAAAGCCTGATGTTTTCGGTGTTGATCTCATGTGCCTCGGTCAAAAAACCTCTGCCTGCCATGTTTGACTGGCCGATGAGCAAAAATGAATGTATCATAGATATCTCCTTCAATCCCTGCAAACTGTCAGCTTTATCAGCAAATCCTCACTGTCATACTGTTCATCGGGAAGAGCGTCCTTTGCCGATTGCCTGAGTGCCGCCTTGTTACGGCGAATATCTCCGCATTTTTTGCATTTGTGGGTGATGATGTAGCCTTTTTTGGGATCGGGCTCACAGAAAATGGGCACAAGAAGTCCAAGACAATCTGCTGCGCGATCGCCGGGGTTTATGTCGATATGTATTGAGCACAGGCATCTCGGGCAATGGTTGCGGCTGGTCTTACCCAAAGGCTGTACCTCAAAGCCGCAGTTTTGACAGATAAAACCCTCGTCGTTTTTGGAAAAGCGTTTGACTTCCATAACAGCTTATTTTTTGCTGTCCTTTTCGATGGCTTCCCAAAGACCGTTGATGTATGCGGCGCCCATGGCTCTGTCATAAAGACCGTAGCCGGGTCTGCCGGTTTCACCCCAGATCATTCTTCCGTGATCGGGACGGATGAAGCCGTCAAAGCCTGTTTCCACAAGGGCTTTCACGATGCCGTAAATGTCAAGAGAGCCGTATTCGGTCTTGTGCGCGGTCTCGTCGAAGTCGCGCTCGCCGGTGAACTTGATGTTTCTGATGTGCATAAAGGGGATTCTGTCCATTGCGGAATATTTTCTGACCATGGCGGGAATATCGTTTTTTGGGTCAACGCCGAGAGAACCTGTGCAGAAGGTGAGTCCGTTGTATGGTGAATCGACAAGCTTCAGGAAGCGGTCAAGGTTTTCCTCGCAGGTGATAACTCTGGGAAGACCGAAAATGCCCCATGGCGGATCGTCCGGGTGGATCGCCATTTTGACATCACATTCCTCGCAGGTGGGAATGATGCCCTTGAGGAAATACTCCATGTTTTCCCAAAGCTTTTCTTCGTCAACGCTCTTATATTCCTCAAGAAGTGCGCCAAGTCCCTCTTTTGTATAACTCGAATCCCAGCCGGGAAGCGAAAGGTCTCCCTTTCTCGGGTCCATAGAAAGCACTGTGGAATCGCGGTAAACAAGAGAGGTCGAGCCGTCGGGATTTACATGGGAAAGATCGGATCTCAGCCAGTCGAAAACGGGCATGAAATTATAGCAGATGACCTTTACACCCGCCTTTGAAAGGTTGCGGATGTTCTGGCAATATACCTCGATATACTTGTCGCGGGAGGGCTTTCCGAGCTTGATGTCCTCATGCACCGGAACGCTTTCGACGATATCAAAGATAAGCCCGTGCTCCTCGCAAGCCTTTTTTATCTTAAGGATCTCTTCCATCGGCCAGATCTCGCCGACGGGAACGGAATAAACTGCCGATACGACGCTACGCATTGCGGGAATCTGAGATATATACTCAAGACTTACCGGATCCGATTCGCCGTACCAACGGAATGACATTTTCATGGTGTTGTCTCCTTTATCTGATTTATTTGGTTTTATTTCCCGAAAGATTTTTCTTTCTTGTAAGCAGTCTGATGTCGTCTCCCACAAAGCCGAAAGAACGGTAGGAGCCGACAATGCGCGACACGATGCGTTCATCGTAAGCCTTTTTAAGAGTCTCGGTGTTCGAAAGATTTGTGCTTATAAGGGTTCCCTTGTCGGCGCAAAGGCGGGTGTTGATGATGTTATAGAGAGTTGCGTGGGTGAATGAGCTTGAAAACTCCGAGCCGAGATCGTCGATGATGAGCAGATCGCAGTCAAAATATCTGTCGGTGGTGACAGGTACATCAACTTTTGAAAAACGCTCTCTTTCGAAGGTGTGCATGATATTCAGCGCCGTGTCATAGACCACATAAAATCCGCGGTCAATGAGCTTTTTTGCCACAGCTGTTGAAAGATGTGTCTTTCCGAGGCCTGTTCCGCCGTAGAACAGCATATTTTTGCATGAATCTGCATTTCCGAAATTCTGCGCGAATTTCTTTGTCTGCAAAAGGATGAATTCCATCATGTTACGGGATTTTTCGGGATAAAGCGAAATGTCAAAATTCTCAAAGGTCTGATCTGTAAGCATGGAACCGAGACCCGAATGGAGATAGGATTGACGGCGCAGTGCCTTGATAAGACATTCACAGGGGTCGATACCCACATATCCCGTGTCGTTGCACTTTGCACATTCGAACTTTGGCTTTGTGTAGTCCTTAGGATATCCCGCCTCCTGCAAAAGTAGGGCGCGGGCCTCCTGGAGCTCGCGGTTTTCGTCATGAAGTGCTTCGATCCTTTTTTCAAGGGGAACGGAGCATCCTTTTTTCAGCGCTTCGGCATAAACCTTAAGACCTGTTTTTGCCAGCGCGTCATCTATTTCAAGCACTCCCGGCACACGCAGATGGACTTCGTTTTTGCGTGCCTGGGCATCTTCTATTGCTTTTTTTTGCTTTTCGTCAAAAAATTCTTTGACTTTCTTTCTTACATCTATCGAATAAGAAATGACAGCCACCTCTTTCCTGCACAATAAAAATTATAACCTCAAAGGGCATTTCTTGTCAACCGAAACACACATCTTTGTGTGTAATGGTCGCTTTTTGCAAGCTGAGCTTCAAAAAATCAATCTTCCTCGCAGACAGCGGTCTCGGACGGCAAAAGTACCGTCACTGTCGTGCCCTCGCCTTTGCGGCTTCTGATGCTGATATCGCCGTGATGGGCGTCGACGATCTCCTTTGAGATCGAGAGTCCCAGTCCCGTGCCGCCCACATCCGAATTTCGTGCCTTGTCCACACGGTAAAAACGCTCGAAAATTCGGGGCAGATTTTCCTCGGGAATACCGATGCCGTTGTCGGAAACCGTGATCTTGTAGGAATATTTTCCTTCAGAAATCATCGAAGCGTTGACCTCGATCTTTCCTCCGTTGGGGGTATATTTGATGGAATTTCCGATAAGGTTTGTAAATACCTGTTCGATTCTTTCCTTGTCGGCGGCGATTATTTCATTCGCCGGGATAGTCGATTCAAAGGTGAGAGTATGTCCGTGATCCTGCGCCTCGGAATTGAGAGCGTCGCAGATCTGGGACAGTGCCGAATGGATCGAAAAACGCGACATCTTCCAGGACATACGACGGTTTTCGAGCCTTGAAAGGACAAGCAAATCCTTAACTATACGAGTCATTCTGTCTGATTCGTTCATGACGATGGACAAAAATCTTTTTCGCATAGGCTCGGGAAGCTGATCGTCCTCAATGATAAGCTCTGTGGCACCCTTGATACTGGTGAGGGGAGTGCGCAGCTCATGCGAGACATTTGCAATAAACTCACGGCGGCTCTTTTCAAGAAGCGCTCTGTCGGTGATGTCCTGAATGACGATAAGATAACCTGTTTTTCCGATGTCATAATTGAAAACATTGAAGCTGACATCGGTGATAAGCTCGGTTCCCGCCGCCTTTTTTATGGTATATTCGGGAATGTTTATGGTGGTTTCTGTGACAAGGATGGCGCTTGTTATTTCGGGCATTCCTAAGGCTTTTGTGAAGTCGTCGAAGTCATATTCCCGATCGGTGGGGATGCCCAGCATATCGCAGGCAGAATCGTTGATGTGAAGCATTCTGCCGTTTTCGTCAAAGGCGGCAACTCCGTCCTCGAGGCGGCTGAATATGGTTTCAAGCTTTTCGCGCTCGCCCGAGACCTGAGCCATCGAATGCTCGATCTTCTGTGCCATCTGATTGAAGTTTTCGGTGAGCTCGCCGATCTCGTCCTGCGAGCGATTTTCGATTCGGTAATCATATTCTCCCGAGGCAATGGTCTTTGCGCCCGCCGTCAGCTTTCTGATGGGAGAGGTTATGGCGCGGGTCATGAAAAAGCACAGGAAAAGCGCAATGGCAAGACCGATGAAAAGCGCCTGGAGAATGATCGAAAAGAGCACCCAGATAAGCGATTTCATGCGGGTCAGATCATCGTATATGTAGATGATGCATTCGCCGTTTTCGCCTTTTATATACTTTGCATAGTCAAAATATTCGGTGCCCGAAACACGGTTTTCATCAGCTTTTCGGTTCATGGCCGAAAGCAGGTTTGCCGTCTTGACCACAGAGCCCTCGCTGTCGGCGGAGCTTTCGAGAATACTGCCGTTCATGTCAAGAATATAAAAGCTTCGGTAGCTGTCAAAGCTGAAGCTTCCCGAATAAGCGGTCATTACATCCTTTTGCGCCTGAGCGGGATCGGCATCGTCAAAGCATTCCGAAAGGCTGTTGATTAGCCTGTCAGTGAACCCATTATCCATTTGCTCAACAAAATCGTCGGCATAAAAGGAGCCCACTCTGTCAAGCAAGAAAACACCAACCACCGCCATGACTGCAATTATGAAAACAATGAATATCAGCACAAGCTTTACAGTAAGGCTTTTGAACATCAGCTAATAATCCTTCCTTACGACATGAAATATCCGACGCCGCGCTTGTTCTGGATATATTCCGGTTCGGCGGGATTATCCTCGATCTTTTTGCGGATACGGGCAAGAGTTACGTCCACTGTGCGCAGATCGCCGTAAAATCCGTCATATCCCCAGACCTTTTCCATGATTTCCTCGCGCTGGAACACTGTTCCGCGGTGCTTTGCAAAAAACTCCACAAGATCGTATTCTTTTTTTGAAAGGGATATTTCAGTGCCGTTTTTGCTGACGCTGTATTTTTTTGTGTTGATGACAAGACCGTTTATTGAGATCACGCCGTCATCCGTCTCCTCCTGTTTTGCGGAGGGAAAACGGTTTTCGCCGTGATAGCGACGGATGTTTGCCTTGATGCGGGAGATAAGCTCGGCGTGGCTGAAGGGCTTTGTCATGTAGTCATCGGCGCCCAGTTCAAGTCCGAAGACCTTGTCAGCCTCCTCCTCTCGCGCTGTCAGCATGATGATGGGAGTATCAAGCTTTTCGCGGACTCTGCGGCAGACCTCAAAGCCGTCAATGCCCGGAAGCATGACATCAAGCAGAATGAGATCGTAGTTTCCCGCAAGAGCCTCCTCCAGCGCCGACAGACCGTCAAATGCACAGGTCGCATCATAGCCTTCGCGGGTTATGGTGTATTGGAGGATCTCCGAGATGGTTTTTTCATCCTCCACTATAAGGATTTTCTTTTTTCTTTCGGCATCCATTTTAAGAACGACCGTCCTTTCGTCAAAGTTCATTTTATCTTACGGAATAGTTTACTGTGGTTTCGTCCCAGCTCATGATATGAAGCTGCTCCTTGGCGCGCACCGATTCAAACAGCTTTCTCAAAGCGGCAACGGTGTTTGAACCGGGAACAATGCTCAGAACCGCTCTTGTCGTGCCGCGGACCGAGGAAAGGTTATAAAGCTCCTCATACAACTTGTCGTACATATTCCGGGCATCGGGAGCAAAAATGTTGTAATCCCAGACGCAAACGCCGTTTTTGGTGACAAATTCGTCATATGCGATGTTATCCAGCTGCACCGATCCGCTGCCTGACGAAAAACGCACAAGACGGGAGGAGCATTTTGCCACAAGCCGCAGGTTTTCGCGGCATTCGTCAAGCGAGCCCTGAGGATCGTTGACATCGAGCAAAAAGCCCACATTCTGCCCCGAGGCTATGATCTGACGGATAATGTCGGAGTGGGAGAGAATGTCGTCCGGAGAAACAAAGAAGGTGAAGGAGCTTTTTGGTATGCTGTAGTCGAGCAAAGAAAGAATTGCCGGCACATTTCTGAAATCAAAGACATTCGCCGAAAGATAAATATAGCGGTTGCCGATTTCGGGAGTTACTATCGGGTTGTCGGGCGGAATGACAGGATTGTCAGGGGGGAGGACCGTCGGCTCATCCTTTTTGATGGGGCTGTATATTTTTACAAGCTCCGAAAAAGAAAGCTTCGCCTTGCTGTCTGAAAGACGCAGGGCATATACGCCGTCCTCGCGGTTTTCATAAATCTCCATTGTTATGCCCAAAACCTTTGCGACTTCTGCCGCAGGGACATACCTTGTGGAATAAAAAAGTTTGGTTTCCAGGGTATACGGGTCGAGATTGTGGGTGGTGACAAGGTTGTTTTCCACATCAAACGAAATATATCTCGACGATCTTTCGCGGGAAAGATAGAAATAATTGGAGGAATAGCCGTAGCTCAGTCTTGTATCGGCAAGACCGAGAAACATTTCAAGGGGGACATAATGCACATTGTTGTGCACGACCAGCGGAAAGCGCTTGTGATTCCCGAAAGCGGTATCGTTTTTGAAAAGATTCGGAACGACATTTTCATCGGTAGTTGCTTTTGAGATGTTGCTGTATTCAAGCACCCACGCGTCGTTGTATTCATCGCCCGAGGCAAAAAGCGAGACTGATACCGCAAAGGTTGCCGCAAGCGCAAGAATAAACGAAAAAGCTCTTCGCAAAATGCTGTTACGCGAAGTTTTTTTCATGCCGTTTCCTCCTTTCATTTTCAGATATCTACAGAATTATTATAAACAACTCCAAAATAATTATATCCCTTATATTTCTTTTTGTCAATAGAAAAAGCCTGAGCGAAAGATGCGCTGAGAAAATGGTTTTTTCACAAAAATCGTCTTTGGGATTGACGAAAGCGGAATTTTATGGTAAAATATTTCAGGATATGATCGTAAAACATATTTTCGGTCATGAAAATAATATTTTTGGGAGGCGTTTATGAACAACAATCAGAAAAGAAGCAACTTTTCCGGAAAGCTCGGCTTTGTTCTCGCGGCGGCAGGCTCTGCGGTGGGACTTGGCAATATGTGGCGTTTTCCGTACCTTGCCGCAAAACATGGAGGAGGAATTTTTCTTCTTGTATATTTGATCCTTGCTGTCACCTTTGGCTTCGGTCTCATGATAACCGAGATCGCCATCGGCAGAAAAACAGGACTTTCGGCCATCGGAGCTTATAAAAAGCTCAACAGCAAATTTGCATTCCTCGGATATCTTTCAGCTATTGTTCCGATTATAATCCTGCCCTATTACTGCGTAATCGGTGGTTGGGTAATGAAATATTTCGGTGTTTATGTCACAGGCGCAGGCCATGAGGCTGCCGCCGACGGATTCTTCGGCAGTTTCGTTTCGCAGCCCGGAGAACCTCTTCTTTGGTTTGCCGTTTTCCTTGGACTTACCGCCATCATTGTTCTTCTCGGCGTTGACAAGGGTATCGAACAGGTCTCGAAGATTATGATGCCTATCCTTGTCGTTCTTTCGATCGGAATTGCCATTTTCAGCATGACAAGACCCGGAGCTATGGAGGGTGTCAAGTATTATCTTCTCCCAGATTTTGAAAACTTCTCGGTGGTAACGGTTCTTTCGGCTATGGGCCAGCTTTTCTACTCCATGTCTCTTGCCATGGGTATCATGATAACCTACGGCTCGTATATGAAGAAGGATGTAAACCTTGAGTCGTCTGTCCGTCACATTGAGGTGTTCGATACAGGCATCGCATTCCTTGCGGGTCTTATGATAATTCCGCCCCTTTTCGCATCGGCTTCAACTCCCGAGCAGCTTGACGGACTTCTCAAGTCGGGTCCCAGCCTTATGTTCGTGTCGCTGCCCAAGGTATTTGACGGAATGCCCGGTCTTACAGGCGATATCATCGGAAGTGTTTTCTTCCTGCTTGTCATCTTTGCGGCTCTTACCTCGTCGATCTCGCTTATGGAAGCTATCGTTTCGATCATCCATGACAAGTTACACATCGGCAGAAAGACCTGCTGCTTTATCACTCTCGGTATCTCGGTCCTTCTCGGAGTTCCTTCGTCGCTTGGCTTTGGTGTGCTCAGCTTCATCAATCCTCTTGGCACAGCCGGCGGTTCGATCCTTGATTTCTTTGACTTCATCAGCAACAATATTCTCATGCCCATCGTTGCACTTCTCACCTGCATCCTCGTCGGCTATGTCATCAAGACAAAGACCATCTCGGATGAAGTTGAGCTTAACGGCAAGTTTAAGGGCAAAAAGCTTTTTGAGGTCGTTGTCAAGTACATTGCTCCCGTCTGCATCGTGGCAATTCTCGTGTTCTCGGTGCTTGATGTGTTCGTAGGACTTTCATAAGAACAATAAAATCAACAAGACCGCGCCGGTATCGGCACGGTCTTGTTTTTATTTTTGAAATATCATTTTTCTGAGTTTTTCGATATCCGAGATCATCTCGCTCTGGGATATCAGCTCAAGACGCATATCCTCATCGCGCATAAGCACCCGAACAGCTTTTTTTGCGGCGCGCAGAAAGGCGACATGGGTTTTTCTCTTTCTGAAATCCGAAAGAATCGGACATATCCCGCGGCTTCTGGGGTCGGGAAGAATCTGTACTGTCAGTCGTTTTCCCGTCTGTTCAAGCTTTGGATAAAAGGGAAAGATGCGGCAGGCAAAGGGACGGAGATCGCGGATGCAGTTGCCGTTGCACACAAGGAGTGTCGAGCCGTCGGCTTGATCGCGGAAATCGAAGCCCGCCTCTCCCGAAAGAAGCTCCTTTTCACCGGGCAGAAGCAGCATTCCGCAGTCGTCTTCGTCGCCGTGGCAGGTGTTTTCACCACAGCAGACGGCAGAGCACAGCCTTCCGCAGTCGTATTTTTTCGGTGTTATATCTGAAAGAATATCGTAGGCTTCAAGTAAAAGGTCGTGTTTTGTCTGTTTTTTCATATGTATCAACCGTCCTTTTCGACGCCGGAGATATCCGCCATCTCCACATCCTGCGCCGTATACGGTCGCTTTGGAGCGGGATCGAGCTTGAGAAGATCGAATCTGAAATGGCGGCAGGAATGGTCATCTGCCACCACAAGACAGCGGTTTTTGTATTTACAGATATATTTTTCATCAAATTCCACATAGCACGAATGCTCGCAGAGGGCGCAGGCATTGACATAGTCGCGGTTTTTTTTCATGTGCCGACTCCTTTTGTGTAAAACGGTGTTTTTTATATTCTAACACAAAAATATCGGTTTTTCAACAGTTTTGTTTGCAAAGAGATATGTTTGCGGCCGACAACGCATTCCGGCGGCAAAGGTCTGTTCAGAGAATGATAAGAATATTGACAATGATAAAAAAAGGAATTATACTTATTATGATCCCAATTAAAAATTCACGGAGACACCATGGAAATTCTGTATTTTTTTGAAAACATAAGACAACCTTTTTTGGATTATTTCTTTTATCTTGTGACAGCTTTGGGGGCGGAGGTTTTTTTTATTGCTCTTGCCATCACGGTTTATTGGTGTGTCAACAAAAGATTTGGTTATTATCTCATCAGTGTTTGCTTTTTCGGAGCGGTCATAAACCAGATACTTAAGCTCTTTTGCCGCGTTCCAAGACCCTGGATAATTGACCCCGATTTTTCAATAGTGGAGCTTGCGCGTTCGGGAGCGCCGGGATACTCTTTCCCAAGCGGACACACTCAGAACGCCGTGAGCATTGCCGGCTGCTTTGCGGTGAGTGCAAAGGAGCTTGCAAGGGAAAAGAGAACACGCAATGTGCTTTATGTGATTTGTGCTCTTATGGCGGTGCTTGTGGCGGTGTCGCGGATGTATCTCGGAGTTCATACCTCGTGGGATGTGTTGATATCAGCTATCCTCGCGGCAATGCTTGTTGTTGTTTTCCTCGCGGTCTTCAGGGTGGTTGACAAAAAGCCGTCGGTCATGTATATTATCATTTCGGCCATGATCGCTGTGTCTGCTTTCTATCTTGTCTATTCTTATATGGCACGCGGTTTTGAGTCTCACGAGATCGAAAATGTCATCTCCTCCCGCCGCCATGCGTGGTATATGATGGGAGGAGTGTCGGGTGTTGCAGTGGCTTATCCCATCGAGCGCCGTTTTGTCAGATTTGACACGAAAGCCACCTTTGTAGGAAATATTCTCAAGGTGGTGCCGGGAGTTGCTATTGTTTTCGGAATCAAAATGCTTGAAGAGCCTTTGCTTGCTCTGTTCGGGAGAAATCAGCTTGCCCACGGGGTGAGATATTTTCTTATTGTGATTTTTGCTGTATGCGTGTGGCCTGCGGTGTTCAGATATATTTCGAATATCGGCAAAAAAGAAGAATAAAGAATATGGGTTGATATAACGAAATTTTTCGGTTTTCAAGGGTTTGTTTTCAGATTCATCAGCACCACGGCGACGATGCCGACAACAACACTTATGACCTGACGGCGGGAAAATTTTTCCCGATAGAGAAAAACCGACACCAAAAAGCTTATGACTATTCCAAGCCCCGTTTTTACAGGAGATATGAAAGAAAGCGGCAGATAGTTGTAAGTAATCATTATCAGAAGATTGTTGATGCCGTTGAAAAGCCCCGCGAACATTCCGTAAAGAAAGCCGTATTTTAAGGTGGAGCGTATGCTCTTTCGCTCGAAAACAAAGCCGAGGATAAAAAGAAGAAGCGCTGCACCGCCGAGAGAGATTATCAGAAATTCATTATTGAAACCGTCTCCGAGGTGATCGTGTTCTGTCTTGCCGATGATCGAGATTGTGCCGTTTGAGATGACAGTGAGCAAAACACATATGAGCCAGCCTGCCGAAAGCCCTGTTTCGGCTTTTCCGCTGTCTTTTTTGAAATTCATGAGAAAAACGCTGGCAAAAATGAGGGCAAGGGCAATATATGTTATAATCGTTGTCGGTTCCCTCAGAAAGACTATGCCGTAAAATATGGCGATGATGCCGCTGAAGGAGGTTATAAGGCGCGTAAGCCCGAACGAGCCGAGACTGAAAGCGAGATAGGTGGTATAGAAGCCTGTGGCATACATAAAACAGTTCGCAATACCGTAAAGTATAACCTCGCGCGGGAAGGAAAGCCCATTTTTGTCGGTGACAAAAAAGTAGACCATGGCACAAAGGCAGATAATGGCGTTGAAAAACATTCCGCCCGAGCCGTGTTTTTTTCCGTGCTGCTTGACAAGGATCGCTTCAAGTTGATGGCACGCAAGTCCCGCAAATATCAGAAGCATACCTGTCATGCTCTTGTCCACAATAACACCTCCTGTGGGTTGGTTATTTGTATTATAACAGATAAAAACGATAAGTAAATAGAAAAATTCCATCAAAAGATGGAATTTTTCTATTTGTACAATATAGTGCTTATATTTTAGTTGCCCCCGAAGTTAAAGGTTGACTCGATATGATATAAAAAACAGGTCCGTTCCATTTTTCAGAGGTCGGATAGGCGAGCTACCCTCGAGCGATGTCAATATGGGACAACTTCTGATAAATATATTACTCATTTGGCTAAAAATCTTAGTTTATATCCACTGCTTAAATCTGAATATTCCATAATATCAAATTGTTTTCCAACAACAATTTCCTTGTTAGGATTTAAAAACTGAAGCAATTCTTTCGAAACAGCAAGACATTCTTCTTCATCTACACCAATATCCGATAACCCGGACATCGCGGGAATACCATGATAACTATATGAACCTTTATTATAGAAAAATAAGGATAACATATTTGAAACATCGATACGAAAGGAATTATATATTGGTGAAGGATTATCTGTAATAAATGATATCTTAAAGTTTATTCTGAATTCTTTATCATAGTATGAATACCCGTCAAGGGGAGCACATTTCTTATTTTCCAAAGAATCAAGCAGTGTAACAACAACATAATCTTTACCGGTATGATAAAAAAGTGCGACAAATTCTTGTAATATTTCCACCAAAACAGTCCACGATTCTTTCGGTAGGCAAAATGCAACTGCTGAACTTTTCGACTTGCTATCTGCAGAATACAAGAACAAAGATCCATCATCGTTAGAAAAGCTGATTCGATATTGGATATTGCTTGTTGTACATAATTCTGTTTTACCACAATCATCCATGGATAGTTTAGACACACAAGCTCTTCCGAGTATAGCGCTGACAGCTGATATCACTTTTTGTGTTTCCGAAGCATTTTCATCAATTTTTTGCAATGCTACTATATGATCTGTGCTGATATAAAATTCAAACTCATCATTAAGGACTACATTTTCTAACTGAACAGGTATGATCGGTTTATGGTAGTGAACAGCGCGTTCTACTTCTTTGGCTACCCATACAGAACCTTGTGAAGCTTCTGAAAGCATAAGTATAACACATGCACATTCTTTGATTGCCCTGTTTATAATTTCTGCATATTTACTGCCTGCAGGAATGTCACCCGGAGCCATCCAAGTCCTAATATCATTTTTTTCAAGAACTTTCTTCATAGCATCGGCTTTATCCTGTTCTTTGGAACTATAACTTATAAATACATATCCCATGACAAAACCTCCGTTTTTATGCCAATTATATCATATTGAGACACATAATGCAATAGAAATACCAAAAGCACTCACATTGGGAACAATGTCCAATATGAGTGCTTTGGTGTTTTTGATCAATTTGTGCCGTTTTCAGCCTCTTGTAGCATATTCTCAATAAATATCCCATACCCTCTTTGCGGCTCGTTGACAAGAACATGGGTGACAGCACCCACAAGCTTCCCGTTCTGCACAATAGGGCTGCCTGACATTCCGCGGACGATGCCGCCTGTTTTTTCAAGAAGAGCTTTGTCGGTGACCTCGATGACAAAGTTTTTGGTTGCCTCATTTCCCGAATAGATCTTGACGATTTCAATATCATATTCCTTCACGCCGGCCCCGTCCACGTTTGAAAGTATCGTTGCCTTGCCCTTTTGCAGATCGCTTTTGAGAGCGCAGGGAAGCTTGCCGCAGATAAGCTCAGGCTCTTTTGCAAGAATTCCGTAAACTCCGCAGGCGGTATTACCGAGAAGAGTGCCTGTTTTTTCTGTGCCGAAGGTCCCTTTCAGCTCTCCCGGGTGACCGTTTCTTCCTTTTATAATGTCCCCAAGGGTGATGTCCACCACGGCGCCTCTCAAAAGAGGCAGAAGAAGCTGGGTTTCGGAATCATAGATGCCATGCCCGAGTCCTGCAAAACTTCCGTCCTCGGGATCATAATAGGTCACGGTTCCGATGCCTGCCGTGCTGTCCCGTACCCACATTCCTGCCTTGTATTGCAGGTCAGAGGAGGATTTGACCGGCGAGAGCTTTGCTTTATATTTTTTGCCGTCGCGGACAAATTCTGCGACAAGCTCTTTTCCGTCCGATTCCGAGATGAGCTTTGTTGTTTCCTCGGAGGTGTTTATCTCTTTGCCGTTAAGAGAGAGGATGACATCGCCTTTTTTAAGTCCTGCTTTTTCGGCAGGGCTGATGATGCCCTCATCGGTCTCAACCTCCGAGATGTCGGTTACGACGACACCTTTGGTGAAGAATTTTACTCCGAAAACATCTCCGCAGGGTACAAGCTCGAGTCCTTCGGGAACACTTCCTTTAACATTTTTTGCGGGTATCAGCCCGAAAAGCTTTGCGGTATATTCATTTTCGGATGCGATCTCAGCCGAAACACCGACCTTTTCGCCGGATGCCGCGAGGCTTTGGGGAACCGATTGTGCATAGATCTCGTCGGGTATCGCTTTTTCGGCGGCACCCAAAACAAGTATTGACAAAAACAGCAAAAGGGGTATAAAATAGATTAGCCTGTTTTTGTTGATCTTGCGGCGCTTTTTTTCTTTTGTTTTATTCTGCATTTCTTTTTGACCATTCCTTTTTTGCGCTTGACATGACCGCGTAAGAAAAGTCTTTCGCGGCCATATATAATATTTGTACGGCGGCGTACAATATGTAATGAAAAAAATATAAAATATGGGGTGATTTTTTTGAAGCTTGCAATCGTGGGCTCGCGGGAGATAGAAAATATTGAGGAAGTTTACGGAATAATATGCGACAAGGTGCCGTGTAATTGCACCGAGATCGTCAGCGGAGGCGCGGAGGGTGTAGACAAGCTTGCCGAGCGTTATGCAAAAGAACACGGGATTTTTCTCAAGGTGTTTTTGCCGGAATATGAAAAATACGGAAAAAACGCAACTCTTATCAGAAACACCGAGATAGTGAAATATGCCGACTGCGTTTATGCTTTTGTTCACGGAGAAAAACCCAGAGGCACCGCGGATACGGCAAAAAAATGCTTGGAACTTGGCAAACCCTTGAAGGTGTTCAATGTCTAACATCAAAATGACAAACCTTTTTGTCGGAGTTTTCGAAAAATTGACATACTTTACATAATTATATATTTTTTTGAGGCGCCGACCGTCGGCGTCTTTTATTTTTGCCTTTTTTCGGATTTTTATTCACCTTAAAGCATAAACGGTGAACAAATTGTAAATAAAAACAAAAAAGAGTAAAAAACCCAAAAAATCCCTTGACAAATCCTGAAAACGATGCTATATTATTATACTGCATTATAATTGAGTAGTTGTCTGCGTTTTTGACCCCAAAGACAACGAAATTCCACATAATGACCGGAAAAATGAATGGAGTGATTGCTTAATATGGTCGAACCTTCAAAGCTTCAGAAGCTCGTTGACAGCGGTATAGTTAAGCGCAAATATCTCGGAAAGAATCTGAGATACAGCTTTTCCAAAATCAACGAAGATCTCTGTGAAATGCCCAATTTTATCGAGGTGCAGAAAAAATCCTATCAATGGTTCCTTGATAAAGGTCTGCGCGAGGTTCTTGACGACGTGTCTCCGCTCGTCGATTATTCCGGAAACCTCAACATCGATTTCATCGACTATTCTCTGGAGTACAAGCCCAAGTATTCTGTTGAAGAGTGCAAAGAGAGAGACGTAAACTTTGCCGCTCCCCTGAAGGTCAAGGTCAGACTTTCCAACAAACAGACGGGTGAGATCAAGGACGCCGAGGTTTTCATGGGTGATTTCCCGCTGATGACCGAAACAGGTACTTTTGTTATCAACGGTGCCGAGCGTGTAATCGTTTCTCAGCTCGTCCGTTCGCCCGGTATCTATTACGATTCCGCCATGGACAAGTCGGACAAGAGGATTTTTACCGCAACGGTTATCCCTTATCGCGGCGCATGGCTCGAATATGAAACCGATGCCAACGATGTTTTCTATGTAAGAATTGACAAGAACCGCAAGCTTCCCATCACCGTGCTCATCAGAGCTCTTGACGAAAGACTTGCCACAAACGATCAGATCATCGAATTTTTCGGCGACAACGAAAAGCTTCGCGCTACCTTCGAGAAGGATTCCAGCGAATCCGACGCGATGAAGAACGAATCGAGCGCCCATCATGAGGCTCTCAAGGAGATTTATCGCAAGCTTCGTCCGGGCGACCCTGCCATCGTTGACAGTGCTCTTGTTCTTATCAACAACCTCTTCTTTGATTCCAAGCGTTATGACATCTCGGCTGTCGGAAGATACAAGTTCAACAAGAAGCTTGCTCTTGCCCGCCGCATTGCAGGCTTTGAGCTTGCCCGCGACGTTGTCAACACCTTCACCGGCGAGATCCTCTTTGAGGCAGGCACAGTGCTCAACCGCACCATGGCTGAAGCCATCGAAGATGCAGGCGTCAACGAAGTTTATCTTCTTTCCAATGCCATCACACCGTCAACTCCCAGGGTTGAATTCAAGGTGTTCGGCAACAAGACAGCTCTGATCGAAAAGCTCGGCATCGTTCCCGAAGAATATTATAAAGATCTCAACATCACCGAAAGAGTCAACACAGAAGTCCTTTCGGAAATTCTTGACGGAGTTTCGAACGCCGCAGAATTCAAGGAGCAGTTTGAGCTTCGCCGCGATGAGCTTATTGCAAAGCACATCACCCGCGAGGACATCTTTGCATCCATAAACTATCTGCTCTGTCTTACCCATATGTGCGGTACAACAGATGACATCGATCATCTCGGCAACCGTCGTCTGCGCTCGGTCGGAGAACTTCTCCAGAACCAGCTGCGCATCGGCTTTGCCCGCATGGACAAGATCGTCAAGGAGCGCATGACTATCCAGGATTCGGAAAATCTCACTCCTCAGAACCTTATCAACATCAGACCTATCGTTTCCTCCATCAAGGAATTCTTCGGTTCATCGCCTCTTTCGCAGTTTATGGACCAGTCGAATCCCCTTGCGGAGCTTACACATAAGCGCCGTCTTTCGGCATTGGGCCCCGGCGGTCTTTCGCGTGACCGCGCATCCTTTGAAGTCCGTGACGTTCACTACACCCATTACGGCAGAATGTGTCCTATCGAGACTCCTGAAGGACCCAACATCGGTCTTATCTCTTATCTTTCGACTTACGCTAAGATCAACGATTTCGGATTTATCGAAGCTCCTTACCGCAAGGTTGACAAAGAAACCGGTGTTGTAACCGATGAAGTTGTCTACATGACGGCTGACATGGAGGATGAATACATCGTTGCTCAGGCAAACGAAGCTCTTACCGAAGAAGGCAAGTTTGCAAAAGAGCGTGTAACCGCAAGATACCGCGAAGAAATCCTTGAGGTTGATGCAAACCGCGTTGATTACATGGACGTTTCGCCCAAAATGGTGGTTTCTGTTGCCACCGCCCACATTCCCTTCCTTGAAAACGACGACAACTCCCGTGCGCTCATGGGTTCGAACATGCAGAAGCAGGCAGTGCCGCTTATGATGACCGACAGCCCCATTGTTGCCACAGGTATGGAATACAAGGCAGCCGTTGACTCGGGTGTCGTATCTGTCGCAAAGGAAGCGGGTACAGTTCTCAAGGCTGATTCCGATACCATCCGTATTCTTGAGGATGACGGAAATACAAGAGAGTATCACCTCATCAAATTTAAGCGCTCCAACCAGGGCACTTGTGTAAATATGCGCCCCATAGTTATGGCAGGCGAGCGTGTTGAAAAGGGACAGGTTATTGCCGATGGTCCCGCAACCTCCAACGGTGAAATTGCCCTTGGTAAGAACGCTCTCATCGGTTTCATGACATGGGAGGGCTACAACTACGAGGACGCCGTTCTTCTTAACGAGCGCCTTGTAAGAGAAGATATCTACACATCAATCCATATTGAAGAATATTCCCACGAAGCAAGAGATACAAAGCTCGGACCCGAGGAGATCACCCGTGACATCCCCAATGTGGGCGATGATGCACTCAAGAATCTCACCGCCGACGGTATCATCTGCCGCGGTGCCGAAGTTCACGCAGGCGACATTCTTGTCGGTAAGGTTACACCCAAGGGTGAAACAGAGCTTACCCCCGAAGAAAGACTTCTCCGCGCCATCTTCGGCGAAAAAGCACGCGAAGTGCGTGACACATCTCTCCGCCTGCCTCACGGCGAAAGCGGTATTGTTGTCGACGTTCGCACCTTCTCGCGTGACAACTCCGATGAGCTTCCTCCCGGAGTAAACAAGGTAGTAAGAGTTTATATTGCACAGAAGAGAAAGATCTCTGTCGGCGACAAGATGGCCGGCCGTCACGGTAACAAGGGTGTCGTATCCCGCATCCTGCCCTCCGAGGATATGCCTTTCCTCCCCGACGGTACTCCTCTTGATATCGTGCTCAATCCTCTGGGCGTTCCTTCCCGTATGAATATCGGTCAGGTGCTCGAGGTACACCTCGGTATCGCAGCAAGAAAGCTCGGCTGCAAGATCATGACTCCCGTATTTGACGGTGCAGACGAAAAGGGCATCGCCGAATTTATGAAGGAAGCGGGTATGCGCCCCGACGGAAAGACAATTCTTTACGACGGACGCACAGGCGAACAGTTTGACAACCCCGTAACCGTCGGTATCATGTACTACCTCAAGCTTCATCATCTTGTTGATGATAAGATCCATGCCCGTTCGACAGGTCCTTATTCACTGGTTACCCAGCAGCCGCTCGGCGGTAAGGCGCAGTTCGGCGGACAGAGATTCGGAGAAATGGAAGTCTGGGCTCTTGAAGCCTATGGCGCAGCTTATACTCTCCAGGAAATTCTTACCGTCAAGTCTGACGATGTCATCGGCCGTGTCAAGGCATATGAAGCCATCGTCAAGGGTCACAATATCCCCACTCCCGGCGTTCCCGAATCCTTCAAGGTCCTCATCCGCGAGCTGAAGTCTCTGGCACTCGATGTCAAGGTGCTTGACGCTGACGGAAACGAGGTCAAGATCAAGGACAGCTCGGCTGAAGAGACCGAAAAGGTCAAGAGAGTCGCTCCCGTCATCGACGAGGACGGCACCGCAAGAAACACCGAAGTTTCCGGCATTGAAGATTTCCTCAATTTCGATGACGCTGACAGCGAAAGCGATGCAGAGGACGAGCTTGACGAGGATTTCGACGAGGATTTCGATGAGGATTTTGATCCCGAATCCGATCTCGGCTTCGACGAAGAATAAACCCCGCCCGATACACTTTTTATTATGTTTTTGAAAAGGAGCGGCAATTTATAAATGAATCAAATGGAACACAACGAATTTGATAAAATCAAAATCGGTCTTGCTTCCCCCGAAATGATCAGATCCTGGTCGTACGGCGAAGTCAAGAAACCCGAAACCATAAATTACAGAACCTTGAAGCCCGAGCGTGACGGTCTTTACTGCGAACGCATCTTTGGCCCCACAAAGGACTGGGAATGTCATTGCGGCAAGTATAAGAGAGTCCGCTATAAGGGCAAAGTCTGCGAAAAGTGTCACGTTGAGATCACCACAAACAAGGTAAGACGCGAAAGAATGGGTCACATTGAGCTTGCAGCTCCCGTTTCCCACATCTGGTATTTCCGCGCCATTCCCTCGAGAATGGGTCTTTTGCTTGACATCTCGCCCAGACTTCTCGAAAAGGTACTCTATTTCGCTCAGTATATCGTTGTCGATCCCGGTGAAGACACCGTGCTTTCCAAAAAGCAGCTTCTTACCGACCGTGAATACAACGAATACCGCGAAAAGTACGAGGACGATTTCTGCGCCGAAATGGGCGCCGAGGCTGTCAAGGAGCTTCTTTCGGAATTCGATTTCGAGCGCTATGACGAATTCATGCGCGTGAATGCCGACGACTTCGCAAGAGTCACAGGACTTTCCAGAAGCAAGATCATTGACTACCTCGCAAAGAGAATCTATTTCATTGAGGATCCCGCTGAGTGCGAAAACTTCGCCGCAGGCGAGGTCATCTCGCGCACTGTCTTCAAGACAAAGGTCACAAGATACAACCTCGAGCATCCCAATGCAAAGATCGTTGCCAAGACAGGCTCGAAATATATCGAAGAGCTTTATGACGCATACTGCGAAGAAAACGATGTGGACACTCTCCCCGTTGTTATCGCAGGCAAGGAAAAATGGATCAACAACCTTGAATGGTTCGACAACCAGCTCAAAGCAGAGCTTGAAAATGCGTCGGGTCAGAAGAAGGTCAAGATCGTAAAGCGTCTTGAAGTAATCGAATCGTTCAAGAATTCTGGCAACAAGCCCGAATGGATGATTCTTGATGTTATTCCG
Source organism: Eubacteriales bacterium (assembly GCA_045532035.1). Taxonomy (GTDB): domain Bacteria; phylum Bacillota; class Clostridia; order Oscillospirales; family CAG-382; genus UMGS1052. The sequence continues at coordinate 20,911 of JAZSFD010000102.1, forward strand.
ATCATTCCTCCGGATATCCGTCCTCTCATCCAGCTTGACGGCGGCAGATTTGCAACAAGTGACCTTAACGATCTTTACAGACGCGTTATCAACCGTAACAACCGTCTCAAGAGACTCATGGAGCTCCAGGCGCCCGATATCATTATCCGCAACGAAAAGCGCATGCTTCAGGAGGCTGTTGACGCACTTATCGACAACGGCCGCCGCGGAAGAGCGGTAACCGGTCCCAGCAACAGAGCCCTCAAGTCGCTGTCTGAAATGCTCCGCGGTAAGCAGGGTCGTTTCCGTCAGAACCTTCTCGGTAAGCGTGTTGACTATTCCGGACGTTCGGTTATCGTCGTAGGTCCTAACCTTAAAATATACCAGTGCGGTCTTCCCAAGGAAATGGCGCTTGAGCTCTTCAAGCCCTTCGTTATGAAGCGCCTTGTGGAAACAGGAAAATCCGCAAACATCAAGGATGCAAAGAAGAAGGTTGAGCGCGTAAACACAGAAGTTTGGGACGCTCTTGAATATGTTATCAAGGATCATCCCGTTCTTCTCAACCGTGCGCCTACCCTTCACAGACTTTCCATCCAGGCATTCGAACCGGTGCTTGTGGAGGGTCGTGCTATTAAGCTCCATCCCCTTGTTTGTACCGCTTTTAACGCCGACTTTGACGGCGACCAGATGCCTGTTCACGTTCCCCTTTCGGCAGAAGCCCAGGCAGAGGCACGCTTCCTCATGCTTTCGGCAAACAACCTGCTCAAGCCGGTTAACGGTCATGCCGTTACCGTTCCTACTCAGGACATGGTACTTGGTTCTTATTACCTCACCATCGTCAAGCATGACGAAAAGGGTGAAGGAATGTGCTTCCGCAACTTCGACGAAGCTATGATGGCTTATGCCAATGGTGAGCTCGGTCTCCACGCACCTATCCGCGTGAGAATGACAAAGACACTGGAGGACGGCACAGTTAAGAGCGGCATTATCGATGCAACTCTCGGACGTCTCATCTTCAACCAGTCTATCCCTCAGGATCTCCACTTCATCGAAAGAAACGAAGACAACATCCTTGATCTTGAGATCAACCGCGTTGTCACAAAGGATGAACTCGGAAAGATCATCGATAACTGTATCAAGTATCACGGAATTTCCAAAACCGCCGAAGTTCTTGACTTCATCAAGGACACCGGCTACAAATATTCGACCAGAGCTGCAATTTCGATCTCTGTCTCGGATATGACCGTTCCTCCTCAGAAGAAGGTCATCATCGAAGAGGGAGAAAAGCAGGTTGCAATTATCTCCAAGCTTTATAACAAGGGTCTTCTCACCGACGAAGAAAGAAGACAGCGCGTTATCAAGATCTGGGAAGTTGCCACCAACGATGTTGCAAATGCTCTTACCGCGAACCTCGACGAATTCAACAACATTCGTATGATGGCGGTATCCGGAGCCCGTGGTTCGATCAAGCAGATCAGACAGCTCGCCGGTATGCGTGGACTTATGGCTTCCACCTCCGGTCAGACTATCGAACTTCCCATCAAGGCAAACTTCCGTGAAGGTCTTAATATTCTCGAATACTTCATCGCTGCCCGCGGTGCCCGTAAGGGTCTTGCGGATACAGCTTTGCGTACCGCCGACTCGGGTTATCTTACAAGACGTCTTGTTGACGTTTCGCAGGATGTTATCATCCGCGAAGTCGATTGCGGTGCTACCGACGGACTTTGGGTCTCTGAAATTGCAGAGGGCAAGGAAAAGATCGAAGCTCTCGATCTCCGTCTTATCGGTCGTTTCGTTATCGGTGATGTAGTCGATCCCATGACGGGTGAAGTCATCGTTCCCGACAACACCATGATCTCCGAGGATCAGGCAAAGGCGATCGTTGACACCCAGGCACGCGAGAATCCCGACCATCGCATCATGAAGGTCAATATCCGTTCGGTTCTCAACTGTCAGTCGAAGCACGGTGTTTGTGTACACTGTTACGGTTCCGACCTCTCTTCGGGCAAGCCCGTAAATGTCGGTGAAGCAGTCGGTATCATCGCTGCTCAGTCTATCGGTGAACCCGGTACACAGCTTACCATGAGAACCTTCCACACCGGTGGTATCGCCGGAGGCGATATTACTCAGGGTCTTCCACGAGTTGAAGAGCTCTTTGAAGCGCGCCGTCCCAAGAAGACCAGCGTTGTTTCGGACTGCGACGGTGTCGTTTCGTCGATCACCGAAGACAAGAAGTTCCGCCGCGTTGTTATCAACCGCGTTCTCTCGGATCTCGAAAAGCAGACTCTTCCCGCAGACGTTCAGGCTGAAGTCGAGGGCAAGAAGTTTGAATACAACATTCCTCTCGGAACAAGAGTCATCATTCAGGAAGGCGACGAGGTCTATCGCGGTCAGTCGATCACCGAAGGTCTTATGAGTCCTGCCGATATCGTTCGTATCAACGGTCTTGACGCTGTTTACGAATATATCATCAAGGAAGTCCAGAAGGTCTACGCTCTCCAGGGCGTTGAGATCAATGACAAGCATATCGAGACCATCACCCGCCAGATGACAAGAAAGGTTAAGGTCGAAACCTCGGGAAGCACAGATCTTCTCGTTGGCTCGATCATCAGCCGCACCGAGCTTAAGGAAGCAAACGATCCTATCGAAAAGCGTCTTGCGCAGGGCGAAACAGGTATTGCGCCTGCCACCGCATCCCCCATGCTTCTTGGTATCACAAAGGCTTCCCTTTCGACAGAGTCGTTCCTCTCGGCGGCATCCTTCCAGGAAACCACAAAGGTTCTTACAGAAGCTGCCATCAAGGGTAAGGTCGACCCATTGCTTGGTCTTAAGGAAAATGTTCTTATCGGTAAGCTGATCCCTGCAGGTACAGGTATGCAGATCTACCGTGACATTGAGATCACAGACAAGAACAACGAGATTCTCTTTGCCCCCGAATTTGAGGACAAGGAAGAGCCTCCGATCGTTATCCAGAAGAAGGAAGCGGTTGAAGAACCCGAATCCGACGAGGATGAAACAGAAGCAGACCTTGCGGATATTTTCGAAAATCTCTTTGCAGATGGCGAAGAAGACATGGAAGAATCGGAAGAAGAGGCTGTTTCCGACGAAGAATAATCAAAAAGGCATCGATGAAAATCGATGCCTTTTTTGCGTTTTAATTCAAAAACAGGCGGGAGAACCCTGCCTGTTTTTGAATTAAAGATATAACTGATCTGCGGTTTTTGCCAGAAGCTCGCGGATTTTCAGGGATTGCGGACATATATCCTCGCATTTGCCGCATTTGATACAATCGGTGACCTTTCCTCCGTCGGCAGGTAGCGCTTCTCTTGTCTCGCGACGCGAAAGCTTTGCGGCAAGATAGCTGTTGAAAGCCGCAAAAACCTTTGATATCCCGATGTTTTTCGGGCACACCTCGGCACAGTAATCACAGGCGGTACAGCCTATCTGTGACACTCTGCGGATGATGTCCCGAGCTTTGTATGCCGCAGCATATTCATTTTCGGAAAAAGGAACGAAATCTTTCATGGCGGAAATGTTGTCAGCCATCATTTCACAGCTTCCCATACCCGAAAGCACCATGAAAACATTTGGAAAGCTTGCAGCATAACGGATGGCAAAGGATGCCCCCGAGCCGCCATATACCTTTGCGACCTCCCGTGCCGCTTCATCGGGAAGATTTGCAAGGGTTCCGCCCTTGACCGGCTCCATGACCATGATCTTTTTGCCGTGTTTCACTGCCACCTCATAGCAGGCAAGGCTCTGGACCGTAGGGTCGTCGGAATCAAGATAGTTGAACTGAAGCTGTACAGCCTCAATGTCGGGTTGTTCGGAAAGAATCTTGTCGAGTATATCTGCTGAATCGTGGAACGACATGGCAATATGACAGATCTTCCCCTGTTCTTTGAGTTTTTTTACCTGGTTGAAGGCATCACAGCTTTTGTAATGTTCGTAATTGTTGCGGTTGAGAGAGTGGAAAAGGTAAAAATCGAAGTATTCAACGCCGCAAAGCTCAAGCTGGCTTTCAAAAAAAGGCACGATGTCTTCTCGCGTCTTGAAAAAATTGCCCGAAAGCTTGTTGGCAAGAATAAATTCTTCCCTTTTGTGTCTTTTACAAAGACAATCGCGCAGGGAGGTCTCACTTTGACCTCCGATATATCCGTGAGCGGTGTCAAAATAGTTGAAGCCTGCATCAAGAAAAGCGTCGATCATTTTGCAGAACTCGTCGTAATGAACCTTTCCGTCCTCCATCCTCAGTCTCATACAGCCAAAGCCGAGGTTTTTCTTTACATTATCGAAAGACATTTATGTCACCTTCTTTCGTTATATGTTCATATTATACAGACAAACAGTCCCTGTGTCAAGACAGCAAAAAAGATATCCCTTAGCGTATGCAAAGGGATATCTGCAAATGTTATCGTGATCAATATTCGATGTTGTTGACAACAAGGTTATTTTCGGCGATTTCCTTTTCGAATGCTGCAAACTCTTCATCGGAAGCGTTTTCGCGCCAGCACATCATCTGACCGGCAGGACGGATGATAGTGTTGCCATATATCTTGTAGTCTTTGGGCATGGCGTTGAGACCGGTAGATTTGAAGATGGTGCAGCTCTTTGCATTTGAGAAGAAGTTGCCACGGACGGTGATGTCACAAAGGGGACATTCAAGGTGATAGATAAGCAGATGTGCCGAAACCCCCTTGTCAGGGCGCGCAGCATATCCCCAGCAGAAGCCGGAATTTACGCAGATATTGTTTTCAAAATAGCAGTTCACAAAGCCTGTGTCGGGAAGCTTGCCGCTTGACCAGATCTCAAAGCACTGGGTACAGTTCCACATTTCGTTGTTGCGGAAATACATATTTTCCCAGTTGACCTTGACCTCGGTTCCCTGCATGGTGATGGCAACATCATAAACATCCGAAAATTTGCAGCGTTCAACAGTGACATCGTGGGAGTTTGACCAGCATTCAACACCGTTGCCGTAGCGAGTGGTGGGGTTGGGATATCCGGGCAGGCGCGAGCCGCCGATTTCATGGAACTCACAGTCGGAAATATATGCGCCGCCTGTTACACCATTAATACCATGGCCGCCGGTACCGTTGAAAACGATTCCGCAGACCTTTATGTGATCCTTGAACCACATACAGCTGATGTTGCAGGCGATCTTGATGTCATCCGAAAGCTCGTCGGGAGCCTTTTCGGAATAAACATAAAGAAGATTCTTTTCCATGTCGGTATAGAAATCCCACTGGAGCGAAAGCTCGTCAAGCGAGAAGACCTTGCGGTATTTGATGACACCCGAAACCTTGATAAAGCCTGCGTTGGCATCAATTTCGGAGTGGTTTCCGTCAAATTTCGACGTGTCGTTCATGTCGAGCATATAAACATTGTCGCGAACATTTTCCCAAACGCCTGCGTGAGGGATCTTGTACTGGCTGACAACAGGCTTTTTGCCCTCGCCGTAGGAAGTGTATGTGGTAGGCTGTTCGGGACTGATGCCGACTGCGGGATTGATTCTTCCGTAGAAGGTGTCGCCGCAGCGGAATCTTACCTCATCTCCGCCTTGGATTGTCGAATTTACCTTTACGATGCTTTTCCACGCTTTTTCGGGCGAAAGACCGTCGTTTGTGTCACAGCCGTTTGCCGATACATAATAAATGCTCATTTAAGCCTCCGTTCCGGTTTCATGCAGAAACTTGCAGTTTTGTCATTGACAAAACGATGTTTTGTTCTGCCATAATTATAAATGTAAAACAGTATAATGTCAAGGAAGTTTTTTCTTTTTGTGCAATATGAGAGAAAATTTGTTACAGGCAGAAAGATTAAAACAAAACACATCTCAAATTGTTCCTTTTCGGTTGACAAGTCGGAAAAAATAGAGTAGTATATAATCAACGAAAAAGCCAAGATACAGGAGAAAAATATGACGGACGAAAAAGTACAAAGAATCAACGAACTTGCGCGGAAAGCAAAGACCGAGGGTCTTACAGATGCAGAAAAAGCGGAACAAAAATCTCTGCGCGATGAATATATCGCCGACTACCGCAAGCAGTTCATTGGCATCATGGACAACACCTATATCCAGACTCCCGACGGCAAAAAGACGAAAGTCACTCGCCGTGAAAATAAATAACAAATAAAAGTAGAAAAATCATGCCACTTGTTGATATGCCTCTCGAAAAACTGAGAGAATACAAAGGAATCAACCCCAAACCCGCAGATTTTGAAGAATACTGGGACAGCAACATAGCCTATGCCTCAAGTATTGACACGAACGCGCAGATGATCCCCTATGACTTCAAAAATCCGATCGCAGACTGCTTTGACCTTTATTTTACAGGCACGGGAAATGCCCGTGTTCACGCAAAGCTTCTTGTGCCCAAAAAGCATGGCGGAAGCTGTCCTGCTCTTTTGCATTTCCACGGTTATACCGGAAGATCCTCGGATTTCAACGATTATCTCGGCTATGTTGCCGCAGGCTTTGTTGTGGCGGCGCTTGATTGCCGCGGTCAGGGAGGTCTTTCGTTTGAGTTTGGCGAAGGTGTCATCGGTGACGCTATGATTGGCCATCTCCACCTCGGAATGGATGCAGGCAAAGAGCATCTGCTCTTCAAGCACATCTTCCTTGACACATATCTTCTTTCAAAAATTGTCAAAAATCTGCCTTTCGTTGACAAGGGAAGACTTGGTGCCTACGGCGGCTCTCAGGGCGGAGCTCTGACGGTGGCGTGCTCGGCTCTTGATCCTGATATCAAAATGCTTGCCCCTGTTTACCCCTTCCTTTCGGACTATAAGAGAGTCTGGCAGATGGATCTTGCAAAGGGCGCATACAACAGCATCTGCGAATATTTCCGACGCTATGATCCCGAACACAAGCGCGAAGATGAAATCTTCAACCTCTTCGGATATATCGACATCCACAATCTTGCTCCCCGCATTAAGGGAAAAATGCAGATGTACACGGGTCTTATGGATACAACTTGTCCTCCCTCCACCCAGTTTGCGGTTTACAACAATGTGACAAGTGAAAAGTCGCACATGATCTTCCCCGATTACGGTCACGAGGGAATACCTTATGTGGGAGAAAAAACCTTCGAATTCATAACAGAGTTGCTCTGAATCAAAACAGGAGAATTTTTATGAAAAAAACCGTTGCCGCGGTAACTCTTCTGCCTGTCATCGTGATAGGCTGGGCGATCTTTGCCGCAGGACAGCTTAAAACGATGTCTTTGCCCAAAAACGTCGATATTGCTAAAGGTGGCGCCAGCGAATATGTCATCGTCCGTCCGGATGGATGCGAATTTGCCGTCACCGCCGCTTGCTCTAACCTTTCAAGAGGGATAAAAAAACAGACTGGCGCCGATATCAAGGTCGTCACCGACAAGACCGACAGATATAGTGCGGGTGCTGCTGTTCCCTGTGAAATCATCGTTGGAGATACCAACAGGCAGATCGAATGTGAGGTTGCAAAAAATCTGCGATATGACGATTTTGCCATTTGTGTGCACGGAAACGACCTTGTGATAACCGCCGGCAGCAACGGTGGTTATGAAAAAGCCGTGGATCACATCACCGACAAGCTGATATCTGACCGAAAGCTTTCCCTTTCGGAAAACTTCGTATATATCGAAAACGGGGATTATTCCACCGAAACACTGACTCTGTGCGGCAAGGATATTTCGGAATACACAGTTGTATATACAAACGCTTCTGCGAAAAAATATGCCGATGAATTTGTAAAAACCTTACAGGAGAAAACGGGTCATGTCCTTGATGTTTCCGAAAAAGAGGCCGGAAGCTCGATAGTTTTCGGTTCGGGTGACGGTGTCGGAAAAGATGAATACAAACTCGTGTCCGAAAAAGGAAATGTCTATGTTTCGGCGCCCACAGGCATGGGGCTTGAGGCAGCATATGACGAGCTTTCAAGAACCTTGTTCGGAAAAGAGGAAAAAAAAGTGAAAATAGAAAACATAAATGTCGACGGCAAGCTTCAGACACCATCGGAATATAGCGCTTTCATCCAAAAAAGAACCGATCTTTCAAATACTTATAACAAACTGACAAACGACAAAAAGCTGACGGTGGCATATTTTGGCGGCTCGGTGACGGTAGGACATGCAGCCTCCGACAGATCAAAGTTTTCATGGCGTGCGCTGACTACCCGGTGGCTTGCCGAAAATTTCCCCGAAGCTGAGGTTGTGGAGATCAACTCCGCCATCGGTGCCTCCGGCTCGCATCTTGGTGCTTTCAGAGTGCAGAGAGATATAATTGCGCACAAACCCGATCTTCTCTTTGTGGAGTACTCGGTCAACGATTGTTACAACGGCGAGACCGAAGCGACAGCAGCAGAGAATTATGAAGCGCTTGTCCGCCAGGTGAGACGCGCGCTTCCCGAGTGTGATATCGTAAACATCTATATCACCGATTCGGGCAGAGCGTCCGGTGGAGGAGATTTTGCCATCAAGACCGCTTATGAAAAGGTGGCGACAGCTTATGGGATCCCGTCTGTTGATGTGGGAAAAGCTCTCATAACAAAGAAATTCCTGCGCGGCACCGCAAGCACCGAATGGAAAAAATATTTTACCGATATTGTCCACATGACCGATGCAGGCTTTGCGGAATACGCAAAGGTTATTGCGGAATATCTTGCAACAGAGCTTGTTTTTGATGAAAAGGGAAAAACAACGGCTCATGCGCTTCCCGAAAAGGTAAACGCAAACTCAGAGCGCGAGCTTCGGTATATTCTTGCAAGCGAGGATATGCTTGAAAACAGCAAGGGCTTTACCTTTGAAAAGGGAACCTTTGAGGGAGGAACCGTTCCCAAATATGACGGTTATCTCAAAACGACGACTTCCGACAACAGCCTGACATTTACCTTCACGGGCACCGAGCTTTCGCTGTTCATGTCAAGCTACACATCGGGCACAGTCACCTATGAGATCGACGGAAAGAAATGGCGCGCCGACCGCAATTCGATGAACAACCCCTTCCCGATAGTCAAAAATCTTGAATACGGCGAGCACACCATAACAATGCAATTCGGATTTAAGGATTCGACGAGCGCAAATATCGGCGCGTTCCTTGTGAGATAAAAGGAGAAAAAATTGAGAATAATGGGAGTAGATTTCGGCGAGGCGCGCATGGGACTTGCGCTGTCCGACCCGACAGGTTTTCTTGCGGGGGGCATCGGCACCTTCAAGGTGACGGGTATCAAAAACGCCGTTGAGATAGTCTGCGAAAAAGCAAAGGAAAACGATGTGGCGCTTGTGGTCATCGGTCTTCCGAAAAACATGAACGGCACCGAGGGAGACAGGGCGGCACGCTCAAGAAAATTTGCCGCGATGATTGAAGAAGCCTCGGGACTTCCCACAGAGCTTTGCGACGAGCGCCGCACAACCATTCTTGCGGCGGGATATATGTCCGAAACAGGAACCTTCGGCAAAAAAAGAAAGGATTCCATCGACACACTTTCGGCGCAGATCATCCTCCAAACCTATCTTGACAAGAAGAAAAATCTGTCTTTGTGATAAAAATATCAGAAATTTCTTAAAAAATTTCCAAATTCACTTGACAAGCAGTGTTTGTTTAGTGTATAATGCGTTATATCGGCAAAATGTGTAATTGCGCAAATCTCGGGGGTCAAGCTTCCCTGTGTTCGGGTGAAAGCCTTGCGGTTTCGGCAACATTTCCCGGGTGCGTTACAGAAAGCGGCAGAGCTTTGCCGCCATATTCCGACTTACAAGATCATTATTCAGAAAGGCAGGTGCGAAAGCATGGTTAGAACATATCAGCCCAAGAAGCTCCAGAGAAAGAAAGAGCACGGCTTCAGAAAGCGTATGAAAACCTCCAACGGCAGAAAGGTTCTGAAGAGAAGACGCCTTAAGGGCAGAGCAAGACTCACATACTGATTCTTGTTTGTTCGCCGCGCCGTACAAGCTTGTTTTTAAAACAGTTGCAAAACAGGGTGCCCCGCTGTCGGCATTTTTTGCCGTAGTCTGAGAGCACCCTTTTTTGCTAAACGTTTTGAAAGAGAGGAACGAGGGCAAATGAGAAAACTTATCCTTCCGTTAAAGGAAAACCACCTGTTTTCAAAGACCTACGCCAGGGGAAAAAGCGAAGTATCAAAGCTTTGCGCAGTCTATGTCATGCGCAACTTCAAGCGCAACCCCGACGGAAGTCCCATGAAAACCAAACTCGGCATCACCGTTAATCGAAAGCTGGGCAAAGCCTGCAAGAGAAACCGCGTTAAACGGCTGATCAGAGAGGCATACCGCGAGAACTACCAATATATCAGAGACGGATATATAATGGTCATCGCCGCGCGTGCCGCCGCCTTTGCACCCCATATCAAATCTCAGGATATGACAAAGGCATTAAAAACGATAGTCTCGAAGGAGGACTTCTTCAACATCCCGAAAAAGCCTCCGAAAAAGAACTGACAGCATTTTTAGTCTTGGGCTGTCAACATTTTATCTATGAAAAGAATTTGTATTGCCTGTATTAAATTTTACAGGGAAAAGCTGTCAAAGCTGAAGGGCAGACCATCATGCAAATATTACCCGACCTGTTCGGAATATGCCATGACTGCCTTTGAAAAGCATGGTTTTTTCAAAGGGATATGCCTTTCGGTATGGAGACTTTTGCGGTGTAATCCGTGGAGTTGCGGTGGCATCGATTATGTCCCGGGCACCGACGATTATTACCGCATAAAATTTGAGTCCCGAAAACAGGAAAAACACAACGAAGACAACAACTGACCTAAGTATAGGAGTAATTTGAAATGAAAAAAATTATGAGATCCATGCTCGGAAAAGGCTCCGCTCTTCTCGCGGCAGTTCTTCTTCTGACATCTGTCTTCTCCTTCGGCGTTTTTGCCGACGAGCCCATCGTTGAAACTGAAGATCCCGCGCAGATCGAGCTCGCTGCTGACGCAGAAGAAGTGGCAGAGCCCGAAGAATCGAAGGACGAGTCGGAAAAAGCAGGCGCCTCCGAAGAAATATCTGCTGACACAGATGCCGTGACCACCGGCGCCGAGGCATCGGAAGAAAAAGCAGAAACCGAAGAAGCAAAACCCAAGGGCGAAGTGGTTATCGCCGGCGGCGGATGGAAAGTGTTCTCGGACATACTCGGATTTTTCACAAAATACCTCGGTTATATTGCAGGTATCCTTGTGTTCGCGCTTATCGTCAAGATAATCCTCTTCCCGCTGTCGATAAAGCAGCAGAAGAATTCGCAGAAGATGGCAAAGCTTGCCCCCAAGCAGGAAGCCATCCGCAAGAAGTATGCGGGACGCAACGACAGAGCCACTCAGATGAAGATGAACGAAGAGATCCAGCGCCTTTATGCTGAAGAAAAGTTCAATCCCATGGGCGGATGTCTGCCGATGCTTTTGCAGCTCCCCATCATCCTTCTTCTTTACACCACTATCAATTCTCCCCTGACATCCATGTCAAAGACCGCTGATTATTATGTCGAAACATCGGAAATTCAGGCTATTCTCACCGAAAATGCTGCCGAATATGGCATTGAGCTTGGCGACAAGGATATCAGCGTAACTCAGGCGCAGGCACTTTCCGCTATTGCCAACGCAACTTATGATTTCGATAACCTTTCGGATATCGACGAAGAAGCAAAAATTGTCACGGTAACAGAGGAGCAGAAAGCAAGCGTTGAAAAACTCCGCGAATATTACAACAGCTTCGAGGTTGGCCCCATCAATCTCATGGAAAATCCCGGTTTCAGCCCGATTTATAACGCGCTGATCCCGCTTCTCGTATTCCTTTCGTCCTTCTTCTCAACAAAGCTTGTCAGAAAGTTCACCTACAATCCCAATGGTGCACAGGCTGACGCTTCGATGAAGTTTATGGACTGGACAATGCCTCTCATGATCCTCTGGTTCAGCTTCCAGGTTCCTGCCCTCATCGGTGTTTACTGGATCTTCCAGAATATCATCTCGATCGGTCAGCAGTTTGCTCTCAGCAAGCTCTTCCCCGTAAAGGCTCCCACTCCCGAGGAGATCCGTGAAGCAGAGCTTCTTATGCGCGGCAAAAAGTCAAAGCGCGATGATGACGATGACCGTGCCGAAAGAAGAGCAAACAATCAGCCTATCAAAAAAGCTCCCATAAAGAAAAAGAAGTCGAACTCTCCTTTCATCTATGCAAAGAAGGGCATCGACAACAAATATCTCGTCCGCATCAAGGAAAAGGGCGTTGTCCCCAAGGCAAAAATGAAGCCTTAAGGACTTATCAGACAGAATTTTTGATATAAAAATACACCTGCAAGACATATGGCAGGAAAAAGGAGAAATTATTTTATGGAAATTATCGTATCGGCAAAAACTGTCGATGCTGCAGTGGCACTCGGTGCCGAAAAGCTCGGCAGAGATGTTTCGTCTGTAACATATACCGTCCTCGAAGAGCCCAAGAAAGGTCTTTTCGGAATCGGTGCGGCAGATGCAAAGGTTAAGGTTTGTGCAAAAGACACAGCCGAAGACCTCACTCTCAACTTCCTCAACACACTTATCCGCAACATGGGTATCAATGCCGAAGCAAAGATCGTTGATGTAAGCGAAAGCATTCCCGAGGGCAAAACTCTTGTGGAAAAGAATATTTCTGTGGAGATTTCGGCAGGCACAGACGCCGACGGCAGAGGACTCGGAATCATCATCGGCCACCACGGCGAAGTTCTTGATTCCATCCAGTATCTTGCAAACCTTGCTGCCAGCAAATTCCCCAAGGAAGAAACCGGACACCAGTATATCAAGGTTTCTATCGATGCTGAAAACTACCGCGCAAAGCGCGAGGATAAGCTCAAGGAGCTTGCCCGCCGCATGGCAAACAAAGCTCTTAACTATCGCCGCAATATGACTCTTGAGCCTATGGCGGCTTATGAGCGCCGCATCATTCATTCCGAAATTCAGAACATCCGCGGTGTTCACACCTACTCGATCGGTGCCGAAAGCGACAGACGCGTTGTCATCGCATACGGCGACAAGGAAACAGAAGACTGATCATATGAAAAGGGACTGTAAAATGGTTTTACAGTCCCTTAATTTTCGCAATAGCAAAAGCGCTATAAAACATCGAAATCAAAGATTCGGTATGCCCGGATTTTAAATATTGAAACAAATCATAAAACACTAAACAGCCAAAACAGCAAAGTATTTGCTGTTTTTTATTGACATCGTGTTTTTCTTGTGCTATACTGAAAATGCCAAACAAATTTAATAATCGAATCAGAGTATTTTTTTCATTGGGAAAACTATACCCTTTTCTTCTTATGCTCATTTTTCATACGGCAAAAACGTATACTCCTTGAATGATTGTAAGAAGAGTTTTCTCTGATTCGTTATTTAAATTTGTTTGGCGACAATTGGAGTTGCGTTTTTCGTGCGGCAGCTTCGGTTGCCGCATTTTTGTTTGTGCAAACAGAAAGGAGGTCGCAGACTTTATGCACATCGGAATGCAAACTGCAGCATCACAGTCTCTGATGCAAAAAGGCGCGACAAAACCAACAATACTGATGTATAAAAAAGGAGAATTTTATGAGTTGGGTTATATGGTTTCTTATTGCTACTTTAGTTGCAATCGCTTCGGCAATATGTTCCTTTGTAATTAAACGAAGCGGCAAAAAACAACTTTCAAAATATTCCAAGGAAAACAGTCCTTTGGTATGCAGCTCTGTAGAAGATTTATCTTTGAAATTGAGTTCTGTTGACAATGTCAAAATATGCGATGTCAACCCGGAAACAAACATGGTAAATCTCATTTGTGAAAACTATGTGTTCACAATAAAAATAGAGGATGGCAAAGCTTTTGTGGTTTATGATATGTCAGGATTTGGGACATATTTTTCTCCCATTTCAAAAACAATCTCTTCGTTTACTGCACCAAAATCTGCAAAAAAGGCTATAATCATCAATGAGGTTATGGATCAGATTGTCGGCTCAGATGAAGTAGACTACACAAAGTTGAAAACAAATCTTCAAATAAATACAACAATTGTTATTTTTGGCTTTATAGCATTTGTTGTGTGTCTTATAATAAGTATACTTGATCTTTTTGTCGGCTCAAAAAATGATGCTATCTCTAACGTAAAAGATGATCTTTTTTATTATGATTCATATCAATACTCAACCTACGAAGAATTGATAGATGAATATATTCCAGATGCGAAATGGTCTGCTTTTGATTCCGATCAAAACTGCATTGTTGTTGAAGTGATGGGAACAAGCATCTATGATGAAATTATATGCATCCAATTTGTTGGAGAAACCGGTGGGTATTATGATTCTGCCGAATCACAGGAGTTCACATTGGAGTATTTCGAAGCAGACGGAGACGCTATAAATGCGCAAGCTGCGATGGAATATATTTACGAAGCTGTATATTATTGATTATATTACTGGAGTGTGATTTATTTTGGATATACTAATCGCAATAGTTTATATAGTTGCGTCTTTCGTGGCATACAACTATTTGTTAGATGGGTGGTCGATGTTAGGAAGTCTCAGTGACATTCTCTTCATGAAATTTTTAATCCCCGTGCTTTTTGGATTTGTATTTATTCCTATAGCGTTGATAAAATTTCTTATAAGCAGATTTCAAGCATAGTTTTTTCTTCAGCCGATCAGATATTCTGTTCGGCTTTTGCTTTGCACTCGCGGCCCTCGCGCAGAAGATCCTTGAGAGTGTCAGGGTCGTTTCCGTCAAGGGCTTCTTTGTACTTGGAAAGCTCGGCGATGAGCTTTCCGAGCTCTTCCGAAAGGTTTTCGCGGTTTTCAAGGAAAAGCTGTGTCCACATGGTCTCGTTGAGGGTGGCAACACGGGTCATGTCCTTGTAGGAGCCTGCCGAATAGCCGTGATGTACCTCGGCGCCTTCGCTCTTGATGTAGGCGCTTGAAACGACATGGGCAAGCTGGGAGGTATAGGCGATGATCTTGTCGTGCTTCTGTGCATCCGAAATGGTGAGCTTTCCGAATCTTGCGGGCACAAGGGCGTTTTTGATGCGCTCAAACAGGGTGATGTCATCGTATGCGGGCGGAATGACAATCATTGACGCGCCCTTGAAAAGATCGCCCCTCGAATGCTTGATTCCCGAGAACTGGATGCCTGCCATGGGATGACCTCCGACAAAGGTAAAACCATGCTCACGCGCTGCTGCAAAGCCTGCCTCGCAGACGCTTCTTTTTGTGCCGCAGGCATCAATGACAAGGGTTTTTTTATTTATAAGATGTGCTTTTTCTTTGATAAAGTTCACAGCATCACCCGGGTAAAGGGCGATGATGAGAAGCTCACATTCGCCGATGTTTTCGTCGGTAAGTGTTCCGTCAATCATTTCCGAAAGCCAGGCGTAGGACACGGTTGCCTTGTCTGTGTCGTGTCCGAAGACGATGGCGTCGCTGTTTTCCTTGAAAGCCTTTGCAAAGCTTCCGCCTATAAGTCCGAGTCCGATAATACCAACATTCATTTTCTGTTTCCTCCGTTTTTGAATAAAAATAAGACCGCGAAATGCTCTTTCGCGGTCTTTTGCTGTTGTTTTTACACTTTGAATACTTCGGGGAAAAATCAATTTCAGTCATGCAAAGAACAGCAACAAAAGACCTTGCCGTAATAATACGCAAAGCCGTAATAGTATGTGCCGTAAATGTTCTTTGTAGCAGACATTGTTTTTGACCTTTCACGAAGTTTATGGGGGAATTATATTACAAATTATCACAGTTGTCAAGTACTTTTTTGCTTTTTTGGGCAAAAATAAAAAAATGAGCAGTCTGTTTTCTTGACAAAAGCAAAGTGTTGGGTTATAATATAGGGTGAAGAATTACCCGCTGTCTGCGTTGACGGCAAAAAACACGATCGGAGGCTTGCGGTCCGTCCGCATTATTTTCAGATGATTTTAAGTATGACAGGCCACGGCAGAGCGTCCGAGCCAATACCGGGAAAAACTCTCACAGTTGAACTCAAATCAGTCAACTCCAGGTATCTTGACATTACCTGCAAGATGCCGAAAATATACATCCGCTTTGAAGAGCGCATAAAGCAGCTTATCCGCGAATACGCCGGAAGAGGTAAGATTGAGCTTTTTGTCAGCTTTGACAATTTCACCGACGATGACGACCAGCAGATTGCCCTTAACAAAAGCTATCTCAAAAACTATCTCGACTGCCTCTATGCCATGCGCGACGAGTTTGGACTTTCCGATGACATAACCGTTTCGTCGGTCGCCGCAAACCGCGACATTTTTGTCATTACCAAAGCCGACGAGGAGGAGGACGAGGTCATCTGGTCAAGGATCGAGCCTGTCCTGCGCACAGCCCTTTCCGCTTTCTATGAAATGAAAAAGGTAGAGGGTGAAAAAATGAAAGCGGATCTTCTTGAAAAGCTTTCGAACCTTGAGGCAATAATAGAAAAGATAAAAGAAAGACTTCCCGCCGTCACCGAAGCCTACCGCGAAAGACTCACGGCAAAGATCCGCGAAAGCCTTGAGAATCTTGTTTCTCAGGACATAGAGATCGCAGAAAGCCGCATAATCACCGAGGTGGCTATCTTCTCCGACAAGGTGGCAGTAGACGAGGAAACAGTCCGTCTCGCCAGCCATTTCGCCCAGTTCCGCGAAATACTTTGCGGCGATAATTCCAAGGACAAGAACCAGGTGGGACGCAAGCTTGACTTCCTGCTTCAGGAGATCAACCGCGAGATCAATACCACAGGCTCAAAGGTAACAGACGCCGCCGTTGCATCCCTTGTGGTCGATGCCAAGAGCGAAGCTGAAAAGATCCGCGAGCAGGTACAGAATATAGAATAAAAAGGCAAAAGCACAAAAACGGAGTGATATATATGAAGCTTATAAACATCGGATTCGGCAACATGGTCTGTGCGGACAGAGTCGTCGCTCTTGTCAGCCCCGATTCTGCACCCGTCAAAAGACTGATTCAGGACACCAGAGATACAGGAATGCTCATTGACGTCACCTGCGGAAGACGTACCCGCTCGGTCATTATTACCGACAGTGAGCACATCATTCTCTCTGCCATCCAGCCCGAAACCGTTTCAAATCGTATTGCAGGCGACGAATCTGTTGACGACGGCGAGGAGGATAGCGATGAATAACAAAAAAAGAGGCAGACTTATCGTTGTTTCGGGTCCCTCGGGCTCGGGCAAAGGAACAATCCTTGCGGAGGTGCTGAGAAGTCCCGACTATGTATATTCGGTTTCGGCGACCACCCGAAAGTCCCGCGACGGAGAAGTTCACGGAAAACACTACTTTTTCATCGACAAGTCGGAATTTGAAAAAGGTATTAAAAACGGCGGCTTCATCGAATACGCCGAATACAACGACAACTATTACGGCACTCCCTTTGAGTTTGTAAACCAAAACCTCACAGAGGGCAGAAATGTCATCCTTGAGATCGAGGTTCAGGGAGCTATGCAGATAAAAAAGCGCTTTGCTGATGCACTTTTCATCTTTGTCACCCCCGAAAGCCGCAACGAGCTGTCTGACAGACTTCATTCCCGCGGCACCGAGGAGGAGGAGGTCATCAACCGCCGCCTTGCCATTGCAGACCGCGAGATTCCCGCATCCTTCCTTTATGATTACATCATCATAAACGAACGCGGAAAATTGCAGTGCGCCGTCGAGGATTTCTTCTCGGCAGTCCGCGCCGCCTCCCTTACCCCAAAAAGTCAGTATGACATTCTGAAAGCTTATTTTTAATTCATATACACATTTTAAGGAGAGAAATATCATGGTAAAACCGTCAATCGACGAACTCACAAACGGAAAATTCAACCGCTATATCCTTGTTATCGCCGCGGCAAAAAGCGCGCGCTATATCACCAACGTGACAGGTGCTATGGATGCTGACGATCTTGACAGAGTCAGCGACAACGGCATAGTTTCCAAGAAAGAATCTCTTGAAGACAAATCCGTAAAGATCGCTATCAACAAGCTCCATTCGGGAGACATCAGACTTGACGAGGAAACTCTTGACAGAGCGCTTCACGCAGGTCTTAACGGTATTGAAGGCATCAACTGAGCTTCTTTTTGAAATAGTTTTGTCGCACGAAGGTTGTGGGGGATTTTTTGAAAATCATCTTGCAGCCTTATGTGTGTTTTTTCGGGAAGTTTTGGAAAGGCGGATATTTTGCAAAAAATCAGCGGTTTTGGGCAAAATACAGCGTTTTATTTGACAGAAAGGTAAGAAAGCAATGTCGAAATTTGTCGGAGTTTATATTCTCGACGCGGTGAGCGCCACAGACAAACTCTATGAATATTCACTGCCCGACAGACTTTGCGACTCGGCGCAGGTCGGAAAGCTTGCGGTCGTTCCTTTCGGCGGCGGAAATGTTGCAAAGACCGCCGTTATCGTCTCTGTTTCGGATACAAGCTCTTTCGAAAAAACAAAGCCTGTGCTGGGAATTCCCGACAGCAATTTTTATCTGAAAAAAGATCTGCTTGATATCTGCATTTTTCTGCGCGAAAACTGCTTCTGCACCTTCGGAGAAGCAGTGCGTACAGTCATGCCGACAGGAATATCGGTAAAAGTCAACGAATATTATACTCTCAAAGACGGAGTGACCCTCAACGAGCACATCTATTCAAAGCTCAACTCTGCTGCCTGTGACATCCTCAGCGCCGTTTCGGGCACAGGGAAAGCAACCATGCGCGGACTTTGCGAAAAATTTGGAGTCGGTGCAAAAAAATGTGTGTCCGAGCTTGTGCGCAAGGGCTTTCTTGAAAAGGTTACAGACTCCTCTTTTCACGAGAACACAAAGGTCTCAAGATATGTGCGCCTTGCCCTTTCGGACAGCGAAATGGCGGATATTCTCGAATCGGGCTCAAAGCTTTTTTCGCCGAAGCAGCAGACGGTTTTGCGCGTTCTTTCGGAATGTGGCGGCATAAACCCTCTTGAGGATCTTCTCATTCTCTGCTCCTGTGGCGAATCGGTTTTGCGCGAGCTGAAAAAGAAAAAAGCCGTCGAATATGTGGCGGTGAAGGACTATCGCTCGCCTTACAATTTCTGCGAGCTTCCCCAAAAAGAAGATTTCAGTCTTTCCGACGAACAACAGAACGCCTTTGACAGTCTGTCAGAGCTATATTTCGCAAACGAACCGAAGGCGGCGCTCCTTTACGGAGTCACCGGCAGCGGAAAGACGAATGTGATACTGAAGCTTATTGATAAAGTTCTTGCCGATGGGAAACAGGTCATCTATCTTGTTCCCGAGATTGCCCTTACAAGTCAGAATATTGCTATTTTTGCAGGGCGCTTCGGTGATCGGGTGGCAGTTTTGCATTCGGCACTGTCGGCAGGTGAAAAGCTTGACCAATGGCGGCGCATCGACGAGGGAAAAGCGCGAATTGTCATCGGCACCCGTTCGGCAATATTTGCTCCGACAAATGAGCTTGGGCTTGTGGTCATCGATGAGGAACAGGAAAGCTCCTTCAAATCGGATATGTCCCCCAAATTCCATGCGCGCGACATTGCACGCTTTAGATGTGCAAAAACAGGCTCGATGATGCTTCTTGCCTCGGCAACTCCGTCGGTTGAAAGCTTCTGGCGCGCAAAAGAAGAAAGATACTCACTCATAACTATGAAAAATCGTTTCGGAAAGGCTCGCCTTCCCGAAGTTATCATACATGACATGAAGCCCGAACCTGCATACATGGGCGATGCGGGCGAGGGAGCAACCCCCTGCATGATTGGCAGTGTGCTTGACCGACACATCCGCGAAAACCTTGAAAAGGGTGAACAGACCATTCTTTTCATAAACAGACGCGGCTATCACGCGTTTATGACCTGCCGCTCGTGCGGAACACCCATGACTTGTCCCAACTGCTCTGTGAGCCTGACTTATCACAAATATAAGCGAGGGGGCGGACGAAATTCGCGTGGCGAAATGGTCTGCCATTACTGCGGACACACCACCGATGTTCCAAAGCTCTGTCCCGTCTGCGGCAGCACCCATATTGCTTTCCTCGGCACAGGAACCCAGACCCTTGAGGAAAATCTCGAAAAGCTCTATCCGCAGGCGCGCGTTCTCCGGATGGATACCGATACCACCTCCGGAAAGCTGGCACACGATGAGATACTCGGCAAATTCCGCAATCACGAGGCGGATATTCTTCTGGGCACCCAAATGGTCACAAAAGGTCATGACTTTCCCGATGTGACTCTTGTGGGAGTCATCCTTGCCGACACATCTCTTTATCTGAACGACTACCGCGCCAACGAAAAGACTTTTTCGCTCATGACACAGGTGCTCGGACGGGCAGGACGCTCCGACAAGCCGGGTCGTGCCGTTATTCAGACCTATTCCCCCGAAAATTCCACTCTTTTACTCTGCGCAAAGCAGGATTATGACAGCTTTTTTGAGGGTGAGATCGCTCTGCGCAAAGCATCGATCTTCCCACCGTTCTGCGACATTGTGACTTTCCTTTTCTCCTCGGAGGACGAACAGGCTGCAAAGAATGCGGCAAGTGCTTTCGGAAAACAGCTTGATCTTTATGCCAAGGGTGAATATAAGGGCACAAGGCTTATCGTCTTCGGTCCCTTTGAGGCTTCGGTATATAAAGTCAACGGAAAATACAGAATAAGATATATAATAAAGTGCCGCTATGACAAGACGACCCGCGAGCTTTTCAAAAAGCTTTTCCGCGAGTTTTCCTGCGCGGACGACAGGATCAGCCTTTCGGCGGATGTCAATCCGTCATCGCTGTAAAAAACGAAAGGAGACATTATGGCAATTCTTAATATAGTTGAAGTAGGCGACGAAATACTTCGTAAAAAATGCCGCGAGGTGACCGAAATCACCCCAAAAATAATAACACTTCTCGATGATATGAAAGACACCCTCATCAAAGCAAACGGCGTCGGCCTTGCGGCACCGCAAGTGGGAATTTTGCGCCGTATATTCATCATCGATGAGCTTGTCGAAGGTGATGAGCACAAGATTATCGAATTCATAAACCCGAAGATCGTCGAAACAAAAGGTCATCAGGAGGAGGTCGAAGGATGCCTTTCAGTGCCCGGAAAATATGGTGTCACCAGCCGCCCCATGACGGTTACCGTCGAGGCGCAGGACAGATTCGGAAAGACTTTCCGATATACGGGAACCGGACTTTACGGCAGATGCCTTTGCCACGAAAACGACCATCTTGACGGAACTCTTTATATCGACAACGCTCTCGAAATGCTCGACCCCGAGGATCTCGAGGAAGAATAAGCTTTTTGAGGTAGTAAAATGAGCGCACTTAAAATACTTTTCATGGGTACTCCCGATTTTGCCGAATGCTCGCTGAAAGCTCTTTGCGAGGCAGGCGAAAATGTGGTTGGAGTCGTCACCGGAGAGGACAAAATGAAAGGACGCGGCATGAAGGTCTCGTTTTCTGAGGTGAAGACCTATGCCCTGTCGCAAAACATCCCCGTTTTTCAGCCCGCGACTCTGAAGGATGGTGCAATACAAGAGCTTCTTTCAGAGCTTTGCCCCGATATCATCATCGTTGTGGCATACGGAAAGCTTCTGCCCAAATATGTTCTCGATTTCCCGAAATATGGCTGTGTCAATGTTCACGGCTCGCTTCTTCCCGAATACCGCGGCGCCGCTCCCATACAGAGAGCTGTGCTTGACGGAAAGAAAGAAACGGGTGTTACCACCATGTATATGGCACAGGGCCTTGACACCGGCGATATTATATATGCCGAGAAGATAAGCATTGGCGAAAATGAAACGGTTGGCGAGGTCTGGGACAGACTGGCGCTTCTCGGCGGCTCGCTTCTTGTGAAGACGGTAAATGACATCGAAAAAGGTGTTGCTCCCCGTACTCCCCAGGAGGATTCTCTTGCCACCCATGCTCCCAAGATCGACAAGGACGAAAGAAAGCTTGATCTTTCTCTTGATGCTCAGAGTGTTCACAACAAGATCCGCGGTATGCAACCTATACCGTCTGCACACGCGCTTCTTGACGGAATTCCCACAAAGCTTTATGACTCAAGCATCGTCGAGACCGAAAGCGAAAATGTCCCCGGAAAAATTCTTTCGCTTTCAAACGACGGAGTTGTCATTGCCTGCGGCAAAGGCTCTGTCAAAGTGGCAGGTCTCAAGCCCGACGGCTCTAAGCTTCTCAAGGTTTTCGACATGATAAACGGACGGAAGATTTCTTCAGACAGCTTTTTCGAATAATCTCTTTGAAAGGAGAAAATCATGGAATATCTCGAATATTTTTTCAACAATCTTAACGAAACTTATATCTATCTTCTTCTGATTGCCGCCATGATTTTTTCGATGTGGGCACAGTTCAATGTGCAATCGACCTTCAACAAATATTCCAAGGTAAATAATGCCGCAGGAATGACAGGCTTTGAAGCGGCACGCAGGATCCTTGACAGCAACGGACTTACAAATGTCAGAGTCGAGCGCGTTTCGGGAAACCTGACCGACCACTATGACCCCAAGGCAAATGTCATCAGGCTTTCGGAAAATGTTTTTGCAAGCACCTCTGCCGCCGCGGTCGGCGTTGCGGCGCATGAGGCGGGACACGCGGTTCAGCACGCCGTAGGCTATGGCCCCATCAAGATCCGTACCGCCATCATTCCCGCCTGCAATATCGGCTCGTATCTTGCGTGGCCTCTTATAATTCTCGGTCTTATCACCACAATTCCCGAGCTTTCTTTCATCGGCGTAATCCTTTTCTCGCTTGCCACCGTCTTCCAGCTTGTGACTCTGCCTTGCGAGTTCAATGCAAGCTCGCGAGCTCTTGCCGCCCTCAGAGAAAGCGGAAGAATGGGTGAAAACGATCTTGCCGCCGCAAAGAAAACTCTCACCGCCGCGGCTCTCACTTATCTTGCCGCCCTTGCGGTGTCTATCCTCAACCTTCTGAGAATCATCGCCATGCTCAACAGAAACCGAGACTGACAAACGAAAGGAAAAAAACTTGACTCCAAGACAAGCAGCACTTTTGTCGGTGAATTCCTGCATCGGCAACGGAAAATATACAAACCTTGAGCTGTCGTCGGTAATAAAAAAATACCGCTTTGAAGGGCTTGACAAAAGCTTTTTCACGGCACTTTTCTATGGCACCGTCGAAAAAATGCTCACTCTTGACTATTGCATCGAAAAGCTCTCTTCGATCAAGCCTGAAAAGATCGACAACATGGTCATGTGCCTTTTGCGCACAGGACTTTATCAGATCCTTTTCATGGACAAGGTGCCTGATTCTGCGGCGGTCAATGAATCGGTGGAGCTGGCAAAAAGATATTGCCCCAAAAGCTCTGTCGGTTATGTCAACGCCGTTTTGCGCTCGGCTTCCCGCTCGAGAGAAAAGCTCTTTTCGCAGATGCAGAACGAAAAGGGGTTGAAAGCCGTTTCGGTCATGGCAAGCATCCCTCAGGACATCCTTGAAGTGTGGGAGCGCTCATATGGCAGAAAAACGGCGGTAGATATTGCCGCGCACTTCATGTCGGCTTCTCCCTATGTGACCTTGCGCACAAACACTCTCAAGATCACCCGTGAGCGTATGCTCGATTCGCTGGGCAATATTGCCACGGCTTCAAAGATCACTCGCTCTGCCATCCGACTTTCGGGCTCTTTTCCGGTGGAGGATATTTATGGTTTTGACGAGGGGCTTTTCTTCGTCCAGGACGAGGCTTCTCAGCTTGCATCATCCTTTATAAACCCGGATGTCGTGCCCGAGGGCGGCATTGTGGTGGATGTTTGTGCCTGTCCCGGCGGAAAAAGCTTTTCTGCGGCAATAAATCTTGCCGACAAAGCGAAGGTCTATTCTTTTGATCTTCATGCCAACAAGCTCTCGCTCATTGAAAAGGGCGCCTGCCGTCTTGGCATCGAAAACATATCCGTCGCTCCCCGCGACGCAAGAACAAACGACGAAAACCTTCTTTTCAAAGCGGATGCCGTCATCTGTGACGTGCCCTGTTCGGGACTTGGAGTTATCGCCAAAAAGCCGGATATCCGCTACAAGCCCGTGTCGGAATCCGAGCGTCTTCCCGAGATACAGAAAGCCATCCTTTCGTCGGCGTCACGATATCTGAAGAAAGGCGGCGTGCTCATCTATTCGACCTGCACGCTGAACAAGAGCGAAAACGAGGACATTGTAAATGCTTTTCTTGCCGAAAATCCCGATTTCGCCCTGTCTGACGATGTCATTATCGGCGAAAAACGCGGCCTTGCGACCATTTTCCCGCAGGAATATTCCACCGACGGCTTCTTTATCGCAAAAATAATCAGAAAATGATGAGTGAACGAATGGAAAACAAGAAAATTGATATATCAAGTCTTGACATTCCCGAGCTTTCAGAGCTTTTCGGAGCTCTTTCGGAAAAGAGCGGAGTGAAGCTTGAAAAGTTCCGCGCAAAGCAGGTCTTTTCGTGGCTGAACAAGGGTGTTTCGTCTTTTGACGAGATGACGAATGTTTCAAAAAACCAAAGAAGCGTGCTTGAAGAAAATTGTTACATCGCGCTTCCCGCCGTCGAAAAAAAGCTTGTTTCAAAAATCGACGGCACCGTCAAATACCTTTTCAGACTTTTTGACGGAGAATGTGTAGAAAGCGTTTTTATGCGGTATGAACACGGAAATACCATCTGTATCTCCACCCAGGCAGGTTGCCGCATGGGTTGCAGATTCTGTGCCTCAACCATCGCAGGTTTTTCAAGGCATCTGACTCCGTCCGAAATGCTCGGGCAGGTTATCGCGGCACAAAAAGATACAGGAGAGCGCATCTCAAACATCGTCATGATGGGCATCGGCGAGCCGCTTGATAATTTCGACAATGTGATGAAGTTTCTGTCGCTTGTAAATTGCGAGGACGGACTCAACATCGGCTATCGACACATCTCGCTTTCAACCTGCGGAATCGTTCCGAAGATCCTTGAGCTTGCGGAGAAAAAGCTGCCCATAACTCTTTCGATATCTCTTCATGCAACAAGTCAGAGCGAGCGCGAAAATCTTATGCCAATTGCAAAAAAATACAGTATCGACGAGCTTATTTCCGCCTGTCGGAAATATCTTGACGGCGGAGGCAAGCGCATATCCTTCGAATACACCATGATCGAGGGTGAAAACGACTCAAAAGAGGATGCGCAGCGTCTTGCAAAGCTTCTTTCGGGAATGCTTTGCCATGTGAATCTCATACCTCTCAATACCGTCGACGGCAGAGATTACAGAAAAAGCGGAAAAGAAGCGATCAAAGATTTTGCAGGCATTCTTGAAAAGCATGGCTTTACCGCAACTGTCAGAAGAAGGCTCGGTTCTGATATCGATGCTTCCTGCGGTCAGCTGAGAGCTTCAAAGATCGAAGAAAACAATTCATAAGATCAGAACTTTTTAACTGAAAATGCGTCAGATAACATATAATTACTTATAAAACAATTTTCGGAAAGGACAGTCCGAAGGACAAAGGTGCAAAAGTAATGCCAATTCAATTTTTCGGAAAAACCGACATAGGCTCTGTCAGAGATACTAACCAGGACAGCTTTTTTGCCGATTACCTTGATTGCGGAATCGGCGAGGAGGTTTTTCTTGCGGTGGTTTGCGACGGCATGGGCGGCGCAAACGGCGGAAGCTTTGCAAGCTCGCTTGCCGTTAAGACATTTGTCAGCGAGCTTTGTGCCGGAATGAAAAACGTTTCGGAGGAAAAGCTTTCGAAGGATTCCTGCGAGCTGCTTCTGTCATATGCCGCAAAATGCGCCAACAGCGCGGTTTATGACGCGGCACAGAACGATTCTTCCCTGCGCGGCATG
>JAZSFD010000034.1:0-12808 GCA_045532035.1 Eubacteriales bacterium
TGCAGGGGAGCGGCTTGCTGCTCCCGCTTGAATCTATTAAAAACCACCCACTCCCTCAGTCTCGCTCCGCTCGCCAGCTCCCCCAAAGGAGGAGCCTTTTCTGCCTTCCTCTTGAGGAAGGTGGCACGGCGTCAGCCGTGACGGAAGGAGTCGGAATTCGGTCAATGGCAAAAACAATGTGAGAGATGCTATCATGCACCTCTCACACACTCACCTTATAAATTCTTTTTTTGGAAAACAAAGAACGGCAGAAAACACTTATCGAAAAATATTTCCAATTACAGCAATTTATCGATCTCATAAAGTATCATGGCATCTGTGACGATACCCTTAAGAAAAGCATCAAGCGAAATGAATTCATCCGCCTGATGAGCTCCTCCGTGACCTTTGGGAAGCTCGCATTCCGGCAGATCAAGCCCTGCAAAATTGTGGATGCTAAGACCCAAAGAGCCCTGCGGAGATGCAAGATAGCGGGCATAGGTGCCTCCTGCGCTGTAATGAGATGCGATGCTGCTTCGCTCCACTCCACACATTTTTGCATAGGTGCACATCAGCGCTTCAATATATTTTTCGTCGGTGTTTGTCACATAACAATCCACAACATACTTCACGGTATGTTCAAAGCCCGCTTTTTCGAAAGCAGAATTTATATTTGAAAGTATACTTTCGGTGGAAAGACCTCTTCCGAAGCGGCTGTCAAATTCAAACACCGCCTTTCGGTTTTCGCATTTTGAAACACCGAGAACAAAAGTGTTCTTTCCGAAGTTTTCGTCCTCCGAATAAATGCCGACACCGCCTCCGAAATGGTCAGCGCAAAGCCCGCATAATGCGGAAAGGATCTCCTTATCCTCACGGCAGAAGCTTTCGCATGAGCAAAGAAGCTGTGCCGCCATGACCGCCGCGTTCTCTCCTGTTTCGGGATGCGCCGCATGGGTCGACTTTCCATAGGCTGTAAGGCAAATGCTTCCGTCCTTTTCACAAAGAGAGAATCTGTCGTCTGCCTTTTCCGAAAGCTCGTCAAAAAGCTCTTTTGTATATTCGATCTCGGCATCAAGGGTGCCGATGACCGCATTCACAACTGTTCCGCCGTCGAATTTTTTGACGGTTTTGAAGCTTTTTTTCGGCTGTGCCGAAAACCGTGCGATTCCCTTTTCTCCGACACAGACAGGATAGGCGTTGTCGGGGACAAGTGAAAGCTCGGGAAGCTTTTCGTTTTTGATATAGCTTTCAATATCGCCCATGCCGCGCTCTTCGTTTCCGCCAAAATAACACGAAAAAGTGCTTTTTATGGGCAAGATACCGCTTTTTATCATTTTCGAGATATAAATTCCGCCGACTGCCGCCGCCTTGTTGTCCTCCGAACCGCGGCAAAAAAGGAATGTGCCGTCAAAATACGGAGTGAAAGGTTCGGTCTTTGTCCATTCATCGGCGTTTGCCGGCACAACATCGCAATGGGAGAAAAAACCGACTGTTTTTTCGCCATCGCCGACCTTTGATGTCGCATAGCCCAAATCATGCTTCACATCGCAATCAAGCCCATGCTTTTTGCAAAGCTTCTTTACGCATACAAGCGCATCGTCAACGCCCTTTCCGAAGGGCAAACCGTCGGCCCCCTCTTTCGAGACCGAGTCGATGCGGCAAAGCGTGCAAAGATCGTCAAGAATGCTCTGTCTGTTTTTTTCGACAAACTCCGTCACTTTTTCGATGATCTGATCCATTTTTATGCACCGACGCCGTCTGCTTCGTCTTTTTCTTTTTTGTTCTTTTTGGGGAAAAGATTTTTGATCTTGTCAATCATGCCGGGCGCTCTGTCAAGAAGCTCATCAACGCCGTTGACAACACCGACAATGCCCTCATTGCCCGAATAGCCCGAGTTTGACTCCACATTCAGCATTCTTGCCTCGCCGTCCTTTGTCACAACGATGAAGCAAACGGGAGTGACGGTGATGCCTGTGCCGCCTCCGCCGCCGAAATTCTTTGTTTTGAGCTCCTTGTTTCCGTTATATTCGGCACCTGCCGAAGCAAAGCCGACAGATATTTTTGAAACGGGAACGATGACTGTGCCGTCAAGCACCGTTATGGGATCTCCCATTACAGTGTTAGAATCAAGCACCTTTTTTATGTTTTCAAGGGAGGATTTGATAACTTCGCTGAGAGGCATATTTTCTGCCATATCCGTATCTTCCTTTCGTTAATAATTCAATCGATTTATAAAAAAGCCTTAAGCACCGCCGTCAGAAGTCTGAAGACCCGCACTTTGAGCACTATGTCAAATTCGCATCGGAATTTTGGCTCGAGATAATCGACAGCCACAAAGACCTTGTCGCTGACATTGAATTTTTTGCAGCGGTTTCCGAGGGCATAAAGCGACTCCACCGCACCGCAGACAGCGCCATAGCTTATTGCCGTCTTCGCCGCATCCTCTCCACCGACAACGATATCGAGCCTTTTGATGTCAAGGCAGAGAGCTTGCTTGACGCCCGGCACAAGAATTTTTATTTTTTCGCTGATGCTTGTCACAAGCTTTGCGAATGACGCTATCTTTTCGGAAATAGTTTTCTTTTTGTCAGAAGTATCCCCGGCATTTTTTTCGAGCTCTTCTATTGCTTCTTTCTTTTTTTCTTTTGCGGTGAAAACATGCTTGTCGGATCCTTTGTTTTTTGCAAGCTTTTTTGCTTTTTTGAGCTGTTTTTTGCGTTTCTTTTTTTCATCGACCGGCAAAAGATTTATGTTGACAAACAAAACGCGGATCGAAAGTCCAAAAACTCCCGTGTCGGTGTCAAACCTGAATCTGACCTTTGCCACAAGAAGAAAAAGCAGAAGAAATATGAGCGCAAAAAAGGCGATAATGCCTGCCGGAACCATCAGCGCTGTCATCGTGCGCCGCCGTTTCTCCTGCCGCTCGGACGGGAAAGAAAATCAATAAACTCCTCGGCGGTCTTTCGTTGACCTGCCGAAAGCGACGAGAGCTTTTCAAGAATGCGCGCATCCCGGGAGTTGGGAGTATCGGCAGACTTTTTCTTTTCGCCAAGTCCTGCCGCAAAGATGTAATCTTCATATTCCACTCCGCCAAGGCTGTTTTCGGAGAGCTTTTTTATAAGCTTTCTGCCGGGCGGATTCTCCTGAAGTCCCGCATGGAGCTTGCGGAGCTGGACATAGCTGATGTCGGCATCCTTTGCAAAGCGGTGGATGCTTCGGTCGCCGCAGGCACGCTCGATGAGCATTGAGAATATTTTTTTGTTAAAGCGGTTTTCTTCCGTACCGATCACCTCCCGGATAAATATAACTATTATATTTTACCATATAATTGTGTTTTCTTCAAGTTTTTTTGCCATCTTTTTTGCGATTATTTACCCATAAGCGGGGCAAAATACCTTTTCAGAGAAAATATTTTTGAAAAAGTCGGAAAAAATTTCAAAAAAGTGTTTACTTTTGGAAAGTTTTATGTTATACTTGATTCTGCGAGTATGCGGCCGCGAACGCGGTGCCGAGGATATAAGCCTTACCGCAGGGTGCGTCGGTGCTTTTTCGAACAACACGAAATCGCCCCAACACTTTCGGTTCAAGAGGACTTCACCCGCCCGACACCATGTCGCAGGACGGCTACATCGACAAAAATTTGAAAGGTGGAAAAAACCATGATGCAGAAAGACGAAAAGCAGGGTATCATCGAACAGTACCGCACACACGAAGGCGATACAGGTTCTCCCGAAGTACAGATCGCGATCCTCACATCGCGCATCAACACCCTTACCGAACATCTCCGCGCCAACAACAACGACCATCACTCCAGACGCGGTCTTCTCAAGATGATCGGTCACAGAAGAAATCTTCTCGGCTATCTCCAGAAGAAGGACATCAACCGTTACCGCGCAATCATCGAAAAGCTCGGTCTCAGAAAGTAATTCTGTACAAGGTGGGGCTGTTGCTTTTGCAACAGCCCCAAAAAAGTTTATTACGGCAGGCGTCAAGACACTTTTAGCATTTAAAAAGAGTGCGAAAAACTTTTCGCACCATTTTTAAGTGCTAAGACTTACGCCTTCCGTTTTAATAAAAATTTTATCAACGGAGGAAAAATCCATGTTTGAAAGTTTGAAAAATCTTTTCGGCGGCCTCCGCAACCAAGGCAAAGAAACGGAGGTAAAAGACATGTTTGAAAACTACAAGAAGTTTTCCTTTGACTTCGAGGGCAGACCCCTTGTTGTCGAAACAGGTAAGATCGCCCAGCTTGCCAACGGCTCTGCCCTTGTGCGTTACGGCGACACTGTAATCCTTGCCACAGCTACCGCCAGCGCCGCTCCCCGTGAGGGAATCGACTTTCTTCCCCTGTCTGTTGACTTTGAAGAAAGACTTTATTCTGTCGGTAAGATTCCCGGCAGCTTCCTCAAGAGAGAAGGCAAGCCCAGCGAAAAGGCTGTGCTCACATCCAGAGTTATTGACAGACCCATCCGTCCGCTCTTCCCCAAGGATCTGCGCAACGATGTCTGCCTTAATCTTCTCGTTCTGTCGGTAGACCCCGACAACTCCCCCGAAATCACCGCCATGATCGGTGCTTCCATCGCCCTTTCCATCTCCGACATTCCCTGGAACGGTCCTATTGCAGGCGTTTTCATGGGTCTTGTGGATGGCGAGCTTGTGGTCAACCCCACAGCTGCTCAGCGTGAAAAGAGCGAGCTTGAGCTTACCGTTGCCGGCAGTGAAAAGAAGGTCGTTATGATCGAAGCGGGCGCCAAGGAAGTTCCCGAGGACAAGATGTTCGAGGCTATCATGAAGGCTCATGAGGAGATCCGCAAGGTTGTTGAATTCATCAACACCATTACGGCTGAAATCGGCAAGCCCAAGTTCTCCTATCCCTCCTGCGAGGTTGACCACGATATGTATGATGCTATCGCGGAATATGCCATCGAAAAGGTAAGAGCAGCTCTTGACACCGACGACAAGACTGTCAGAGAAGAAAGACTCAATGTCGTTTATGACGATGTTTTCACCCACTTCGAAGAAAAATATCCCGACGCAAAGGCAGAAATGTCCGAATGTCTCTACAAGCTCCAGAAGTTTGTTGTGAGAAGATGGCTGCTTGACGACGGCAAGCGTGTTGACGGCAGAAACCTCAACCAGATCCGTCCCCTTGCATCCGAAGTCGGACTTCTCCCCAGAACTCACGGCTCGGCTCTCTTCACAAGAGGTCAGACCCAGGTTCTCACCACCGTCACTCTTGGTCCCGTAAGCGACCAGCAGCTTCTCGACGGTATCGACAACGAAGAATACAAGAGATATATGCACCACTACAACTTCCCCTCCTACTCGGTCGGTGAAGCAAAGCCCACAAGAAGCCCCGGACGCCGCGAAATCGGTCATGGTGCTCTGGCTGAGCGTGCTCTTGTTCCGGTTATTCCGGATGTTGAAAAGTTCCCCTATGCTCTCCGCCTTGTTTCTGAAGTCGTATCCTCCAACGGTTCGACATCTCAGGGCTCGATCTGTGCATCTACCCTTGCTCTTATGGACGCAGGCGTTCCAATCACAGCTCCCGTTGCAGGTATTTCCTGCGGTCTTGTTACCGAGGGCGAAAGATGGATGACAATGCTTGACATTCAGGGTCTTGAAGACTTCTTCGGCGATATGGACTTCAAGGTTGCAGGTACAAAGAAGGGTATCACTGCCATTCAGATGGACCTTAAGATCGACGGTCTTACTCCCGAGATCATCAAGCGTGCCTTTGAACAGACAAGAGAAGGCCGTATGTATATCCTCGACGAGGTTATGCTCAAGGCTATTCCCGAACCCAGAGACGATGTTTCCAAGTATGCTCCCAAGATGATCTCCACAAAGATCGATCCCGACAAGATCCGCGAAGTTATCGGTTCGGGCGGAAAGGTCATCCAGAAGATCTGCGCTGACACCGGCGCCAAGATCGACATTGAGGATGATGGTTCGGTATTCATCGCTGCTGTTGACAGAGAGGGCGGAAAGAAGGCTCTTGCCATCATCAACGCCATCGTCAACGATCCCGAAGTCGGCACAGAATTTGTCGGCAAGGTAACTCGCCTTATGACATTCGGCTGCTTCGTTGAATACGCTCCCGGTAAGGAAGGTCTTGTACACATTTCCAAGCTCGACAAGAAGCGTGTTGAAAAGGTTGAAGATGTTGTCACCGTCGGCGACGAGATCAAAGTAAAGGTCGTTGAGATCGACGACAAGGGCAGAATCAATCTTTCGAGAAAAGATTGCCTCGACTGATAATTAAAAACCAAAAGGACTGACATTTCTCTTTTGTCAGTCCTTTTTTTGTTGCAAAATTGCGGGGATGCTCGCCTCGGGAAATACAAAGCTTTTCAGATGATCAAATTCCGACACCTCATCC
Organism: Eubacteriales bacterium; assembly: GCA_045532035.1. GTDB lineage: Bacteria > Bacillota > Clostridia > Oscillospirales > CAG-382 > UMGS1052. The sequence continues at coordinate 6,362 of JAZSFD010000034.1, forward strand.
ACCGCTGTCGCAGTCCCCATTCTCCCACAGGAGAAGGCAAAACGAAAGCCTCCCTCAAGAGGGAGGCTGAAAAAAGGCTACTGCTTTTGGGGAATTCAGCAATTCTCAACCGAACAACCTCTGCGCAAGCATCACAAACTGTTCGGTCGAAAGCTCCTCTCCGCGCACTGTGGGTTTGCCGAACATTTCCTCGATAAGAGCCGTCAGCTTTTCTTTGGTTTCATAACCCGGAACTGTCAAGCTCATAAGGGTATTTACCAAAGTCTTGCGGCGCATTGAAAACGCAGCCTTTATAACTTTAGAGGTTTTGGCGATTTGCTCGGGAGTATATTTCGCAGGCTCATACAGCGATATTTTCACAACGCTCGAATCAACCTTTGGTTTGGGATTGAAATTTCCTGCCGAAACATCAAAAAGCTTGGTTGCTTTGCCATAAAGACCGATGGCGGCGGTGATTGCGCCATAATCATCGGTGGAAGGCTTTGCACAAAGTCTGCGCGCCACCTCTTTTTGCACCATGACAGTGATAAACGAAAACTCTCCGTATTCCTCCAAAAGCTTCATGAGCACAGGAGTTGTTATATAATAGGGAAGATTTGCACAAACCGAAACGGGAAGCTTTTTGCCCTCAACATTCCGATGCTGTGCCAAAAGGGGTGCAAGCTCGACCTTCATCACATCCTGATTTATGACAGTAATATTGTCATAGTCCTGCAAGGAATCGGCAAGAACGGGAATCAGCTCCTCGTCGATCTCGACCGCCAGCACCTTTGTGAAGCGCTTTGCAAGCTCTTTTGTGAGAATTCCCGCCCCCGGTCCCACCTCAAGAATAAGACTTTCTGCGCGCTTGCCGTCGGCTACATCAAAATCGGTGCAGCCGTCTGCGATTCGCGAGGGAATACGCACATCGGTCAGAAAATTCTGACCGTATTTTTTCTGCATTTTGAAATTATGTTTTTCAAGCAAATAGTTGTCTGACATACAAAAAAGTTCCTTTGTTGCGTACTTTTACGAAAAAGCCCTACCTTTTAAGTAGGGCTTTTGTATTATACTCGATTATTGCTGAATGATCATTCAGCTGCTTCGTCTTCAGCTTCTTCCTCTTCTTCGATCTCAAGCTTATAGTGGTTATAATTCTTGAGATTTGTCTTTGTGAAGATGGGAGCGCCGATATTGTTGTATTTAACCTTTGAAAGCTCGCCTGAAACAAGGTAGCTGTTTGTTCCAAAGAAGAGAGGTGCGCAGGGAGCCTTGTCTGCAAGAAGCTTTTCTGCCTGCTTGTAGATTTCAAGTCTTTCGCCCGAATCTTCTGCCGCAAGCACGCCTGTCACAGAAAGGATATCACCTGTTTCGGGATCATGCTCAAAGGTACCGATGAGGGTGTTGTATTCTTCATCGTCAAAGCCTGTAACATGTGCGGTGGAGGGAACTGCGTCATCATCAACGGGAACTACGCTTCCGCTGAACTCACGCGCATAGGGAACGAGGAAAGAATAAGCATCGTCCGAAAGTGCGCACTGATTTACCGCGATAACATCGAAGTCACCCGATGCGATCATCTTTTCATATTCGGAAATAATATTCTTGCTGTCAGACTGAGCATCAAAGCGCTTTACGCTAACGGTAAAGCCGAGACCCGACCAGACACCCTTTACATAATCGGCAACATCCTTTTCCCAATCAAGGTCATTGCGGATGGCGATGGTGATGGTGCCCTTGGTAACCTTCGCTTCCTTGAGAAGAGCCTTTGCTTCTTCAAGGTTTGCGGAAGCCGAGATCACATCTTCAGCCTTGTCTCTGTAATCCTTCTTGCCCTTGTTGTCAACTGCAACGCCTGTGGGAACATAACCTGTGGCGGGAGTAACACCGCGGCCGACGATGGAAGCAATCTCGTTTCTGTCAAGAGCGATCGAAAGAGCCTTTCTTACGCGGGCATCCGAAAGAGTTTTGTTTGCCGCGTTGAAGTAATATGTATACATCGCGCCGTTGTCAAAGCTTTCAACATCAGACTTGACGGTTTCATAGCCTTCCTTGGAGAAGGAGCCGATGAAGAAGTTGCGGTCAAGATGGTTTTCGTCATTCTTCTTGATATTGAAGTTTTCAAGCTGAACATCGGGAGTATCGCCGTAGTTGACAACGATTCTGTAAGGAGTTACATACTTTGCAACATCTCCCTCGGGATCAAGGTTTCTGTAATAGATGGAGCGTTCGAGAAGAACCGAATCCTCTGTCCATTCCTTGATGGTGAAGGGACCGTTGGTGACGATGCTGCTGAAAGCGTCGTCCTTCTGTCTTGCGTATTTTGCAAAGATAGGCTGTGCCCAGTCCTCACCATACTGCATAACAATATCCTCACGGACAGGTGTGAACACGGGGCTTGCAAGGGATCTCTTGAAAAATTCAACATCTGTGAAGCCTTCTTCAAAGATGATCTCAATGGTTGTGGGGTTGATCGCCGAGAAGCCGACATCATCAATGGTCATAAGACCCGACTTTGCAGACTTTGCATTTTCGATGGGGAAAAGAAGTGCTGCTGCGGGATTGCTGTTGTCGGGGTCAAGCAGGCGCTTGAAGGTATAAACAACGTCATCGGCGGTAACCGAAACGCCGTCCGACCAGGAGGTTTTGTTGAGCTTGAGGACAAGCTTGCTCTTGCCGTCGCGCTCATCTTCTTCCCATTCGGAATCCTTCACAAGGGCGTTTTCAAGCTTGCCATTTTCGTTGATCTTGAAAAGTCCTTCGTAAAGAAGGCTGTAAAGCTTAAGATTTTCGGAATCAAACTGGATTCTTGTGGGGTCGAGGTCTACGGGGAGATTTGATATGTACATATTGATCTCCGCGCCCTTGTCTTCTTCGTCCTTTGTTGAACAGCCGGTGAAGCTCACAGCGCACATTATCAAAGCGAGCATCAAGGCAAGAACGGATTTTAAGGTTTTCATTTTCATTTGTTTCCTCCCTGTGAAATGGATAGGCTTGCCGACACCGCAAGGCGGTGCGGAAAGAGAGCCTTTCGGCTTTTTGTTGATACCGTTTGGGCATTCCTTTACGAATACACATAACGATACACGATAAGTATATTATAGCATTCTTTTCAAAAATCTGCAAGCAAAATAAACCATATTTTTGAGAATTTGTCTTTTGCACAATTCTTGGCAAAATAGTTGTACAACTTGCACAAATCACGATCTTTTTCGACTTTGAACGCGCTTGTTTTTTCGGTCAAAAACATACACATTGCCATTGTCAAATGCAAAAAAGTGCGTTTCGAGAGCAGGAACGAAAAAATCCCCCTCCCCTTTCGGGGACTCGTGTATGACCTTTGTGCGGAAAAACTCAAGCTCACACCTTTCCGCCTCGGTATATTCCCTTGCGATTGCCGGGGGTGTGCGCCCCTGATTTGACAAAAGAAAATCGAATCTCAGCTTTTCTCGAAAGGTTTCAAGCTGTAAACCGCAAAGTCCGAGCTTTTCTTGTGCAAAGGTCAGAAGCTCTGTATACTTTTCGCGGTGGGAAAGGTTTTTGCCCTCCGAAAAGTGATCATAAAGCTTTTCAAAAAGTCCGAAGGGCGAGTCCGAAAGCTTGGCAAGATAAGATATCGACTCAAAAAATCCGCCGTCCTTTTCGGAAAAGGCATCCACCGTGTCGGCAATTCCCGAAAGCTTTCGCATCTGTGAAAACGAAAAGGTATCACTGCAAAGGAGAGTATAAGGTGGGGTGTCGAGAAATTCCATGCCGTAGCTTTGCGTCATCTCACGCATCCTTGTGCCGGGCAAAAGCTTGAGTATCCCAAGCTGAAGATGGTCGGAAAGTCCATAGATCATATCAAACGAGCGTGCTATGCCGTCATAGCTGTCATACGGCAGGCCGCAGATCAGGTCAAGATGCACCGTGACCTTGGTTTTCGCCTTGAGCTTTTTCACATTCTCAATTATTTTTGCGGTATCATCACGCCGTCCTATCTCCGAAAGACTAAGCGCTGTTGCCGTCTGAACACCGATCTCAAAGCGGATAAGACCCTCGGGAGCCTTTGAAAGAATGTCAACCGTTTCGTCGTCAAGAAGCGCCGCACAAATCTCAAAATGGCAGGTGGGACAAACTCCTTCGTGCTTTTCCGAATAGTCTATTATAAATGAAAACAGCTCTTTTGCGCGGGCTTTGTCAAAATTAAAGGTGCGGTCAACGAATTTTATGCATCTGACATTTTTTGAAAGGATGACCGAAAGCTCTCTTTTCACCTTTTCGCAAGACTTTGCGCGCACCCTCTCCCCCGCTCTTTTGACTGAGGACAGGCAATATGAGCAGTTATAGGGGCAGCCTCGCGAGCTTTCATAATACAAAAGCGCCCCCTCTTTGCAGCCGAGTGAATTTTCGGCGCAAAAATACGGCTCGTCCGAATCTGCAAAAGCCTCATATATTCCGCCGTCGACTATGGTTTTGGGGCTGTATTTCCCATCGGCGATATCGCAGATGGCTTTTTCGCCCTCCCCCTTTATCAGATAGTCCACAAAGCTGTTTTCGCAAAGAAACTTATCGTCACAGAACGACACCTCAGGACCGCCAAGGACGATGAGAGAATGAGGCAAAAGCTTTTTCATTGTCCTTGCGGCTTCAAGCTGCATACTTCTGTTCCAGATATAAACCGAAAAGGCATAGATATCCGCATTCTGCTCATGTAACTTTTCGCAAAGCGAAAGAACCCCTCCCCTGTCATTGACGGTGGTCTCGGAAATATGCACCTCGTGCTTTTCGGACAACAATTGTGCAAAGCCCCGTACGGCAGGATTTGTGTGGGTATATGAGGAATTGAGTGCCACAAGTACGATCTTCAAGCTTTTTCTCCTTTTTGAATAATAAATAGACAGACGGAAAAAATATCTAAACAAAGAAACATTTTCTGTGAAAGGAATTAAAAATATGAAAAAGAGAATCTTTACGGCAATCCTTGCTGCGCTCATGCTCATTACGCAGACGGTATTTTTTGCAAAGGCAGACGGCTATGAGCTGTCCCGCGGCATCGAGGTACTTCTGTCCCGCTCACAACTGAAAAAATGCGGAGTAGTGAACACTCCCATCACCTTTTCGGCAAGCGATTTTGACAGCGTTCTCGGCAATGGAGAGTATGTGACCTTTCTGTCGTTGCCCGAAAAAAGCGCAGGCAGACTTATGCTCGGCACCACCGAGATCAAAAAGGGACAGACCTTAAGCCGAAAAGCTGTGAATGAGCTTGTTTTTGAGCCTGCAAAGGACGCAAAAGCCACTGCCGTCTTCGCCTTTTCCGACCGCCCCGACAGTACGAAATACGGTATTTGCACTCTCTTTGTGCTTGAGCGCGAAAACCTTGCACCGAAAGCTCTCGACTGCCCCTTCGATACCGTAAAAAACATTTCATACAAGGGCTTTCTGAAAGCCGAAGATCCCGAAAATGATGATATCTCCTTTTATGTCGTTTCGCCGCCAAGACACGGAACGCTTCAGCTGCTTGACGAAAAAAGCGGGCATTTCATGTACACTCCCAAGGCAGATTTCACCGGCAGGGATGCCTTCAAATTCAAAGTATGCGACAAATACGGAAACCGCTCGGAAACCTTGCGCGTCATTGTTCACATAGACGAAAAGACCACCGACACGGTTTTTTCGGACATGACAAACCACTGGGCGCACGAAAGCGCAATCACAATCTTTGATGACAGGGTGCTTTCGGCGGAAATTTCCGACGGAAAGCTTGTTTTTTCTCCCGATGAAAAGATAACGCGAGGAGATTTTCTTGCCGTTGCCATGATCGCAGCAGGGCTTGAAGATGAGGTCAAAAGAAGCTATTCCACAGTTTTTGATGACGATGCACAAATTCCGCTGAATATCAAAAGCTATGCCAACACAGCCTTTTCTCTCGGTATAATCAAGGGCTACCCCGCAGATACCGGTGTGCGCTTTGCAAGCTCATCCCCCATTTCAAGACGCGAAGCCGAAATAATCCTTTCGCGGATTGTCGAATATCTTGAAGCCGGAAAAAGCAATGTCCGCACCGCGTCGGTGACCGCCATGCCGACGGTTTCAGAGCTTGGTATTCTTGTGGGAATGGGCGGCGGCGAAATGTCGCCCGGAACGACCGTCACAAAGGCACAGCTTGCAAAGATCTACTGCAATCTTAAAGAATATGCCTCATCTGCTTTGCAGAGCAGATGATTCGGTATTTCCTTTTTTGCCTCCCTCAGTCGCTCCGCTCGCCGGCTCCCCCAAAGGAGGAGCCGTATTTAGCCTCCCTCCCAAGTGTGGTGGCACGGCGAAGCCGTGACGGAAGGAGTCGGAGTTTTATCAATGGTGAAAAATTTCCTCTCCCCCAGTAGGGGACGATGCCCACACCGCCCCGCAAAACAAGTTATAAATGTATTTCTTAACGGGACGATGTGGGCTTCCTCCCCTACAATTATTGCAAACGCTCATCTGTCA
>JAZSFD010000011.1:0-1606 GCA_045532035.1 Eubacteriales bacterium
CCGCCGACACGCCAAAGCACAGGCAAGCGAGTATTGACAAGACAAAAATGACGAAAATCATCGTTTTTTTAATATTTGGCATATAAAAACTCCTGATGAAGTGATTTGTTAAATGCTTATGCGGATAAAGAGTTTTGCATGGCAAAATACATCTATTTATCAGTATAGCATATTATTGTGTTTTTTTCAACCCCGCCTGTTATGAATACAAAGCCGAACTCTTTCATACAATCAAAAAAGAGCATTTTTGAATAAAAACAAAAAATCGGGGAATCATCCCGATGAATCAAAAAAGGAAGAGGTTGTATGAACTATTGCGAAAAAAACGGCGCGAAAAAAAGCCTTCAGCTCATGGGATGTGCGTTTCTGATACTTTTTTGTGTCACAGCGACCGGTGCTTTTTCTTTGCCGAAAGAAAAAAGAGTGTATACAGTGCCTGCTGTAAAGCAAACACAAACCTCCGCTGAGGATGTGCTTTCGCAGGAAACGGAAAAAACTGCTTTTGTGCAGTCTGAAGAAAAAGAGGTGTTGGTCGAAAGTGACACAGCAGAAGAAGCCACAACTCCTGACCTTCCGCAGAGGCTTCCGGTACAGGAGCTTGACACAGCACAGGTCGGGAGCGCAGAGGTGCTTTACGGATTCGAGTCTGTCACGGTATATGACACTGCGACAGGAAAAAATGCAGTGATGCCCTTTGAGGAATATGTTCTCGGAGTTCTTTTGTCCGAAATGCCCACTTCTTTTGAAATCGAGGCACTTAAGGCGCAGGCAATTGCTTGCAGAACCTACACTGTGTACAAGCAGAGCCTGGGCGTAAATCACGAAAGCGGTGCGCAGCTTTGCACAAGTCCGTCGCACTGTCAGGCATTCACCGATCCGTGGAGTGTTTCGGATGAGCGTTACAAAAAAGCTTATGCCGCCGTAGATTCCACAAGGGGAGAAATTATGTTTTTCGAGGGAAAGCCGGTCCTTGCGGTGTTTCATGCTTCAAGTGACGGTAAAACCCGCTCATCGGAGGAGGTCTGGGGAGGAAAGCTTTCCTATCTCACCTCGGTCGATACCGCGGAGGCTTTTAATCCGACGATGGATATAACTAAAGAGTATTATTTCCAAAAAACTGAATTTGCCGCAAGGCTTGGAATGTTCGATGACGATATTTCAGGGGTCTTTCTTGAAAAAAACGCTTCGGGCAGAGTAAGCTTGGTGAAGGTTGGTGAAAAAAGCGTTGTCGGTGGGGATTTTGTAAGGGTTTTTGGTCTTCGGAGCCATTCCTTTGATGTTTCGTTGAATGATGACACGGTTGTTATCATCTGCGGCGGTTATGGCCACGGAGTAGGGCTCAGCCAATACGGAGCCCAGGATATGGCGCAAAGAGGATATACCTGCAAGGAGATACTGTCACATTATTATACAGGTATCAGCTTTGGGCTTGTCAAATAAAAGAATCCTCCCAATCGGGAGGATCCAGACTACTGACAAACCCACCTCTTTTCAACAATAGGTGGGTTTGATTTTTGGGAAAAAGAAAAAAGAACAGAAGAGAGCCATAGCAATCTTCTTCATATTTTGCACAGCGGCGGTAAGCAGACATTGCTCAGACACTTTG
>JAZSFD010000100.1:0-32984 GCA_045532035.1 Eubacteriales bacterium
TCCCTGTTTGTGCACATTGCTAACAGTAATTATTATAATACACTTTGTCAGTAAACTGAGCCGAGTTCCTCTCGGCTTTTTATATTTTGTCTGCCTTTTCGGTATCATTTGTCGGAGTTTTTCGAACAATCCGATGAAGCCGACAACATTTTTCCTATAATTTTATAAAAAGCTCTTTACTTAATACAAAATTTGTAGTAAAATAGTATTTAGTGTAATTTGCCCTTTTATATCCTCGGGCGGATTTTGGATTTTTAAGCGGAAGGATGGTGCAGGATGGCAAACGAGCTTTACGGCAATGCCCTGGCAAACACCTATGACATTCTGAACGACGGCATCGACCATGCCGCCTGGGCGGATTTTATCGAAAAATGCATCGAAAAATTTTCTGACATCAAGGTTTCAGAGATATGCGAAACCGCCTGCGGCACGGGACTTATGGCGTGCGAGCTTGCGCGACGAGGCTACTCGGTGACAGCATCCGATCTTTCCGAAGAAATGCTGTCGGTCGCCGAAAACCGTGCGAGGAATGAAAACCTCCCCATCCGCTTTGTCGTTCAGGACATGAGGCATACCAGAATGTACTCAAAAAAAGACCTGGTACTTTGTCTTCTTGACAGCATGAATTATCTGACAAAGCGTGAGGATGTGGCAAACGCCCTTGAAAGCGCAAAGGAAAGCCTCAAGGACGGCGGACTTTTTATCTTCGACATGAATTCAAAATTCAAATTCGAAAGCATCTATTCTGACAATTCATATGTGCTTGAATCGGACGGAGTTTATTGCGGCTGGCAAAACTATTACAACCCGAAAACCAAAATATGCAATTTTTATCTTTCGATCTTCACCGAAAACGAAGACGGAAGCTACTCCCGCTCTGACGAATATCAGCGCGAAAAAATGTACACCGTCCGTCAGATGACAAAGCTCATCGATGAGGCAGGCTTTGAGTTGTGCGGAATCTTCTCGGGCTTCGGCTTTGAAGATGCCGACGAAAATTGCGACGAAAGACTTTATTATGTTCTTAAAAGAGGAAACAAATGAAAAATGATATCATAACCCGCGCCATGACGCGCGACGGAAATGCCCGCGTCATCGTGGTCAATTCAAAAAACATGACAAACACGGCAATAGCCTATCACAAGCTCTCCCCCACTGCTGCCGCGGCTTTGGGCAGAAGCCTTGCCGCAGCCTCGATGATCGGTGTTATGCTCAAAAATCCTTCAGACAGCGCCACCCTTTCTTTTTCGGGCGACGGTGTCTGCGGAAAGATAATCGCGGTCTCTGACTATGTGGGAAATGTCAAGGGCTACATCGAAAATCCGCAGGCCGATCTTCCCTTAAACTCTGTCGGAAAGCTTGATGTTTCGGGTGCCGTCGGAAAAGGACTTATGCATCTTATCCGCGATGTGGGCGAAAAAGAGCCTTATGTGGGTCTTACTCCCATTGTTTCGGGCGAGATAGCCGAGGACATCACAAACTATTTTGCCACCAGCGAACAGATTCCCACCGTCTGCGGACTCGGAGTTCTTGTGGACACCGACCACACCTGCAAATCGGCGGGAGGCTTTATGATACAGCTTCTTCCGGGTGCCGAAGACACCTTTATCGACAAGCTCGAAAAGCGCATGGCGCTTGTGTATTCGGTCAGTGCATATTTTGACCGCGGACTTTCAAACGAAGAAATCATAAAAGAGATCCTTGGCGACGAAATTGAATTTGACATTTTTGATGAAAATGACATCGGTTATGTCTGCGACTGCTCGCGCGACAGAACACGCCGCGCTCTTTACAGTCTGCCCACAAAGGATATCGACGAGATGATAGATGACGGAAAAGAGATCGAAATGACCTGCCGCTTCTGCGACAGAATCTATAAATTTGACATTGACGAACTCAAGAAAATAAGAGAAGAACAAAATGGCAGATAAAATCACCTCAGCAGAAAACGAAAAAATTCTTGACGAACAGAAAAAATACGCCCACCGCGTACGCCTCATGCTTTCGTCAAAGCAAGCCTTTGCACAAAAAACTCCAAAGGTCTATGTCACCACCTTCGGTTGTCAGCAAAACGAAGCCGACAGTGAAAGACTTGCGGGTCAGGCGGTCTTCATGGGATATGAGAAGACCGACATCATAGAAGATGCCGACCTTATCATCTACAACACCTGCGCCGTCCGTGAGCACGCAGAGCTCAGAGCCCTTTCGCGCACAGGTCAGCTCAAGGCTCTCAAAAAGCAGAATCCTGAGCTTATCATCGGTCTTTGGGGCTGTATGGTCTCGCAGGACCACCGAATGAACGATATAAAGAAAAGCTATCCTTATGTCGATTTTGTGGCAGGCACGAATATGCTCCACAGGCTTTGCGAGATAGTCTGCGATGTGATGGAATCGGAACGCCGCCGCTACTATGTAACAAATGACGCGGCTCTCACCGTTGAGGGTGTTCCGGTGGTGCGTACCGACGATCTTAAGGCTTATGTTTCGATAATGTACGGCTGCAACAATTTCTGCACCTACTGCGTCGTTCCCTATGTCAGAGGGCACGAAAGAAGCCGCGACAAAAAAGCCATCCTTGACGAAGTGAACGCACTTGTGACCGACGGATACCGCGATATCACCCTTCTCGGACAAAATGTCAACTCCTACAAGGCTGTTGACGGAACAGGCTTTTGTGAGCTTCTGCAGGATATATGCAAGATCGACGGAGATTTTGTCGTCCGCTTCATGACCTCCCATCCGAAGGATGCCTCGGACGAGCTTATCGACATCATAGCGCAAAACGAAAAGATCGCCCGACATTTCCATCTCCCCGTTCAGTCGGGAAGCAGTCGGATACTGGCAAAAATGAACAGGAAATACACCGCCGAGCAGTATCTTGCACTTGCCCAAAAGATCAAAGAAAAGGTTCCCGGCATCTCGCTTACCACCGATATAATCATCGGCTTTCCCGGCGAGACCGAGGAGGATTTTTGTTCCACCCTTGAAATGGTAAAAAAGGTCGGTTATGACTCGATCTATTCTTTCATCTATTCTCCCCGAAAAGGAACTCCTGCCTCCGAAATAGAGGATCCCACAAGCTACGAGGAAAAGACCGAGCGCATGGCCAGGCTTCTTGCCTTGCAGACAGACATTTCCGAAGCGTTAAACAAAAAGCTTGAGGGAAAGACAGTGCGCGGCATCTGCGAATCAAAAACCGAAAACGCCGCAGGCTTTCTTGTGGCAAGATGCTCCGACAACAAGATCATCTTTTTTGAAAATAACAAAGACGAAAACATATATTACGGCAAAAATGTCAATATTAAGATAACGCGTGCGACTCCCGCACAGCTTTACGGACAACTTGTAAAATAATAATTAAATTAATTAAATACAGAAAGGTTCAGAAAAATGGAAATTATTGAAGTTGCAAAAAAACTCGGAGAATTGCTTCGTGAAAGCGAGGAATTCAAGAAATACGAAGAAGCCCGCGACAACTGCAGGGCAGATCATGACCTTGAAGCAAAGATCAACGAATTCAAGATCCAGAAAAAGGTTTATGACACGGAAGCGGCGCGTGACGGTCACGACGAAGATATGCTTTCTGTCATCAAGCAGAGACTCGACACCCTTTACGAAGAGATCAACTCCACAGATATCATGAAGGAATTCAACATTGCCGAGGACAATTTCAACATTCTCCTCAACGCAGTAAACATGACTATCTCCTCCTATATCACCGAGCAGCCTTATGCCGCTGAGGGTTCGTGCTCGCACGATTGCTCGAAGTGCAGCGGATGCCACTGATAACCAATCAAATTTTTACCTGAGGTGAAAAAATGCCATACACACCGATGATGCTCCAATATCTTGAAACAAAGGAAAGCTACAAGGACTTCATCCTTTTCTATCGTCTCGGAGACTTTTATGAAATGTTCTTCGACGATGCCATAACCACCTCCCGCGAGCTTGACCTGACCCTTACCGGCAAGGATTGCGGCATGGAGGAGCGCGCACCCATGTGCGGAATCCCCTATCACGCCGCCGATCAGTATATTGCCCGTCTTGTCAAAAAGGGCTACAAGGTCGCCATCTGCGAACAGCTTGAAAATCCTACCACCGCAAAGGGGCTTGTCAAGCGCGATGTGGTGCGCATCATCACCCCCGGCACCGTCACAGAGGGCACACTTCTTGTGGAGGGAAAGAACAACTTCCTTTGCGCCATCTATATCAACGGCTCGCGCGCAGGCATTGCGGTCAGCGACATTTCGACGGCAGAGATCTATGCCACCGATTTCATCGAGGAAAACGATCTTCAGCACAAGATACTCAACGAGATCGGCGTTTATGCCCCGAGCGAGGTGCTCATCAACCTTCCTGCCGAGGGGTGCGAAACGGTGCGCGATTATGTTTCCATCCGTCTCGGTGCAAGCCTTATGGCAGGCGAGCGCGCAAGATTCAAGGTGGATATGAAGCAGCTTTGCGACCAGTTCGGTGAAGGCTTTTTGTCCCACTCGGGACTTCATGAGGATTCGGAGGCTCTGCCCGCTCTTTGCGCGCTCCTTTCCTATCTTACCGAAACCCTCAAAAGCGACATTTCTTTCATCAACAAGCTGAATTATTATACAAACGAACAGTTCCTTGAGATCGACATAAATTCAAGACGAAATCTTGAGCTTTGTGAAACCATGCGCTCAAAGGAAAAGAAGGGCTCTCTTCTGTGGGTGCTTGACAAGACAAAGACCGCCATGGGCGCACGACTTTTGCGCAAATGGATAGAACAGCCTCTGCTTTCAAGAAACGCCATTGAAAAAAGGCAGCGCGCCGTGAACGATCTTTACTCAGACATGATCGCCAAGGACACCCTTGCAGAGCGTCTTTCAAAGATCAGCGACCTTGAACGCCTCATGACCCGAATTCTTTACAACACGGCAAACGGCCGCGATCTGAAATCCCTTGAAAACACCGCAAAGCAGCTGCCTGTCATAAAGCAGATTCTTTCGGGCTTTGAAAGCGATGAAATGTGCGATCTTGCCCGCGCGGTCGATACCCTTTCGGACATAGACAAGACCATTTCCGAGGCGATCGTTGACGAGCCTCCCTTCAGTGTGCGCGAGGGCGGAATCTTCCGCGACGGCTTCAATCCTGCCATCGACGAGCTCCGTTCGATGATGGGCGAGGGCGAAAGCTGGATCGTCAAGATCGAGCAAACCGAGCGCGAGCTTACGGGAATCCCCAAGCTCAAGGTCGGCTACAACCGAGTTTTCGGCTATTATATCGAAGTCACAAACTCCTACAAAAACCTTGTCCCCGAGGACAGATATATCAGAAAACAGACCTTAACCGGCGGTGAAAGATATATCACAAAAGAGCTCAAGGACATGGAGTCACGGGTGCTCGGCGCCAAGGACAAGCTGTGCGCTCTTGAATATGACCTTTTCCAGAAAATACGCGATTATATTATCGAAAATATGTCGCGCATACAAAAAACCGCCACTGCCCTTGCAAAGCTCGATGTTTTTGCATCTCTTGCGGAGGTGGCAAAGAAAAACAACTATGTCTGCCCCGAGATCGACTACACCGACAAGGTACATATCACCGACGGCAGACATCCGATCGTAGAAAACTTCATGTCCGACGGAATGTTTATCCCGAACGATGTGGAGCTTGACTCGAAAAACCGTCTCATGCTCATAACCGGTCCCAACATGGCAGGTAAATCTACCTATATGCGCCAGACGGCGCTGATCGTGCTCATGGCACAGATGGGCTCGTTTGTTCCTGCAAAGAGTGCTCGCATCGGCATTGTCGACAAGCTTTTCACCCGTGTGGGCGCCTCGGATGACCTGGCATCGGGTCAGTCGACCTTTATGCTTGAGATGACCGAGGTGGCATATATCCTCAAAAATGCCACGGCAAAAAGCCTTATCATCTATGACGAAATAGGCAGAGGCACCTCAACCTTTGACGGCATGAGCATTGCCCGCGCTGTGGCAGAGTACACCGCAGGCAAAAAGCTCGGTGCAAAGACCATGTTCGCCACACACTATCATGAGCTGTGCGAGCTTGAGGAAAAATGTGAGGGAGTTGTCAATTACAACATCGCGGCAAAAAAGCGCGGAGACGAGCTTATCTTCCTGCGCAAGATCATTCGCGGTGCGGCTGATGACAGCTACGGAATCGAGGTGGCAAAGCTTGCAGGCGTTCCGGGAGAGGTCACAAGGAGAGCTCAGGTCATCCTCGACAGCCTCATTGACGGGAAAGCTGTTCCCGAAAGCAAGCTTATGAAAAAGGCGCAGACGGCAGACACAGGCTCTGTCGCCATATCCTTTGACGATCTTGCCAAAAACGAGATCGCCGATAAGCTGCGCGCCATCGATATCAACACCATCACCCCCATTGAGGCGATGACAAAGCTTTACGAGCTAAAAAAGCTTCTATAAAAAAACCAACGAAAGGCGGCATTGATTTTGGCAATAAATATTCTTGACAAGCACACGGCAAATCTCATTGCCGCAGGCGAGGTCGTCGAGCGTCCCGCATCAGCCATCAAGGAAATGCTTGAAAACTCGGCAGATGCAGGCGCCACCCGCGTCACCGTCGAGATCAAAAACGGCGGTACAAGCTATTTCAGAGTCACCGACAACGGTTGCGGTATGTCAAAGGAGGATCTTCCCAAAGCCATCCTGCGCCATGCCACAAGCAAAATCTGCACCTCCGAGGACCTTCTTGCCATAGGCACCTACGGCTTCCGCGGTGAGGCGCTTGCCGCCATTGCCGCAGTCTGCGATCTGCGCATTCTCACAAAGCGGCACGAGGACACCTTCGGAAGTGTTCTTCACATAAATTCGGGCGAGATAATAGAAAACGGTGAGGCAGGCTGTCCCGACGGAACAACCATTGCCGCATCAGATATTTTCAAGAATGTTCCCGCAAGACGGAAATTTCTGAAAAAGGATGTTTCCGAGGGCAGTGCCTGCCTTGCGGTGACCGAAAAATTTGCTCTCTCCCGTCCCGACATCGCAGTCACCTTCATTGCCGACGGAAAACCGAAGCTTAAGACCGCAGGTGACGGTGATCTCAAAAACGCCATCTATTCCTGCCTCGGCAAGGAATTTGCAGCAAAGCTTCTGCCTCTTGACTACAACTATGAGGGCATAACGGTCAAAGGCTATATCGGAAAGCCCGAAACCGCACGCCCCGGCAGAAGTATGCAAAACTTTTTCATCAACGGAAGATATGTCCGCTCGGGCACTGTCTGCGCAGCACTCGAAGAGGGCTTCAGAGCCTTCTGCCCCGCAGGAAAATTCCCTGCGGCGGTCATCTTCTGCTCGCTTGATTTTTCAAGGGTAGACGTAAACATCCACCCTGCCAAGACCGAGGTCAAATTTTCCGAGGAGAAAAAAGTCTTTGAAGCAGTGCTTTTTGCGGTAAGAACGGCTCTCAACAAGGGAACCTCCTATTCGATTTCCGAAAAACGAGAGGAAAACAACATCGTCTTCCCCGACAAAGCAACAATTATTTCAAAGCCTGCGCAAGCGCCTGCCACGGCACCTGCGTCGACTTCAACCTCATATATACCCGACACTCCGAAAGCTTACGAAAAGCCGAAAATGAGCTCTCATGAGCTTGCACGCGGTCTTGGGGTTGACCTTTCGGCTCTCCCCCGCGCCTCCACCGAGACCTACAAGGAACTCGATTCCGAAAAAAAAGAAGAAGTCGACGGCAAAGCCTGCGATCCCGTCACAGAGCAAAGCAAAAAAGCACCCGATTTCAAAAATGCTTTTTCGGGTGAATACGAGGGGTTGACCGACAGCTTTGCGAAAAAAGTCGACGAGCCGCTTTTTGTCAGATCGTCTGTACCTGCCTTGTCGATGGAGATTATTTCTCCTCCGAAAAAAGCAGACATTCCCGAAATCAAAACAGAAGCTGCACAAATCGAGCAGGTCTCCTTTGAGCTTGAAAGCGACGATTCTCCGAAAACAGAAAGGAAAATCAGTTTCAAAGTCATCGGCGAATGCTTTGATTCCTTCATTCTTGCGGAAAAGGACGATATTCTTTACATAATCGACAAACACGCGGCACACGAGCGCATACTTTACGAAGAAATTAAAACCGCTTCGGAAGGTTCATCTTCCCAGACCCTTCTCGAACCGATAAGAATTTCGCTTTCCACCGAGGAATTTGCGGCAGTTTCGGAGAATATCGAATATTTCGCAAAAACAGGCTTTATGATCGATCTTTTCGGCACAAGCTCCATCATTGTCAGAGGCTATCCCTCCCACATTTTGCCGCAGGATCTTCCGGATATTTTCACCTCCATCGCGGCAAAGCTTCTCGAGGGCAACGGACACGCCGCAGGAGATCTTTTTGACAAAGCGCTTTTCTCGGCCGCCTGTAAAGCGGCAGTCAAGGCGGGACAGCGCAACACCATTTTCCGCGACGAAGAAATTGCAGAGAAAATCTTCTCCTCCGACGCCATCCTCTATTGTCCCCACGGAAGACCGGTAATCACCGAATTTACAAAAGATAAATTATACAGAATGTTCAAGCGCACATAAGCTTTTCCATTCTTTCAACATCCCTGAGAAAGGAATATAAAAATGTTTAAGCTATTAAAGCAGGAGGGCAGAGCCCGCCTGGGAGAATTTGAAACTGTTCACGGCACAATAAAAACCCCCGTGTTTATGAATGTCGGCACCTCCGCCGCCATCAAGGGTGCTGTTTCCACGGGAGACCTCGAAAACATCAAATGTCAGGTCGAACTTTCAAACACCTATCATCTTCACATCCGTCCCGGTGACGATGTCATCAAGGAAATGGGCGGTCTGCATG
The DNA here is from genome assembly GCA_045532035.1 of Eubacteriales bacterium. Taxonomy (GTDB): domain Bacteria; phylum Bacillota; class Clostridia; order Oscillospirales; family CAG-382; genus UMGS1052. The sequence goes on from JAZSFD010000100.1 coordinate 8,815, forward strand.
AGTTTTTCAACTGGCACGGACCGATTCTTACCGACAGCGGCGGATTTCAGGTCTTTTCGCTGGCAACTCTGCGCAAGATCACCGAGGAGGGAGTTTATTTCAACTCCCACATGGACGGAAAGCGCATTTTCATGGGTCCGCGCGAAAGCATGAGGATTCAGGCAAATCTCGGCTCGACAATTGCCATGGCATTTGATGAATGTGTCGAAAATCCCGCCGAATACAAATATGCAAAAAATTCCAGCGACCGCACAATTCGCTGGCTGAAAATATGCAAGGAAGAAATGGAAAAGCTGAAAAAAGAGCCTGATGCCGTAAATCCCCATCAGATGCTCTTCGGCATCAATCAGGGAAGCACCTACAAGGATCTGCGTATCGACAACATGAAGCAGATAGCAGAGCTTGACCTTGACGGATATGCCATCGGCGGTCTTGCCGTCGGCGAATCGGCTGAAGTTATGTATGAGATCATCGATACGGTAGAGCCTTATATGCCGAAAGACAAGCCCCGATATCTCATGGGTGTCGGAACTCCCACAAACATCCTTGAAGCGGTACACCGCGGAATAGATTTCTTCGACTGTGTCATGCCCAGCAGAAACGCCCGTCACGGAAACCTTTTCACCTGGGGCGGACACATGAACCTCAACAACAACAAGTATGAGCGCGACAAGCGACCTATCGACCCTCAGTGCGACTGTCCCGTCTGCCGCCGCTATACCAGAGGCTACATCCGTCATCTTTTCAAAGCGCGTGAGCTTTTGGGTATGCGCCTTTGCGTTCTGCACAATCTTTATTTCTACAACACACTCATGGAAAAGATCCGTGAGGCTCTCTCCGAGGGAAGATATGAAGAGTTCTATCTCGAAATGCGCGACAGACTTGCGCAGAGGGTGGATGACTAAGGAAGAACGCAAAGCGTTCTTCAAAAGTTTCCTGCGGAAACTGTCAGCACCATAGCGCAGGTACTTCTACGGAAACTGTCAGTGCGGCAATTTAAGAATCTCTCCCAGTAGGGGATGATGCCCACATCATCCCGTTCAAAAATACAAACTCCCGCAGTCAGCTCTGACTGCAACCCCCGAAGGAGGAGCCTGATTAGCCTCCCTCGCAAGTGTGGTGGCACGGCGAAGCCGTGACGGAAGGAGTTGGGATTTAGTCAATGGCAAAGACAATTGCGAGAGGGACTATCGCGCCCTCTCGCGCACACCCTCTCGTTATTTCTTTTTGAAAAAGAAATAACAGTAGAAAATTATTATCGAAAAGGATTTATCGATATCAGCCCCGTTTCCGATATCGAAAGACAGCAAAGGCTGAAGTTTTTCTGCAAGGATTTGCAGGCATTAAATGGCGATGTCAGAAAGGTTGATTGGACTGATTATTTGCCGATATCAAAAACTTTATCTTGGATAATATCCTCACCTCTCCTTATAGGGGATGATATCATCCTCCCGCGAATCAATGGCAAAAAATCCTAACCACATTGTAGGGGAGCGGCTTGCTGCTCCCGTTCGAACTCCATCATCCGTCACCCGCAGGAATTGGCAAGTCAAAAACAAAAGCCGTCATGGTTGTTTCGGTGCTGAATCACATTTATTTCACTTTATTTGCAAAATTGCCCTTTTTGTTCATTCACAATTCACAAAAGAATGATATCATACATTTTGTATTGTTAAAAAAGTTTTTTGGAGGTTAATTATGATCGATTTCAATACAATTTCACTTCTCACAGGCGAAGCTGCAGCAGAAGCTCCTGCAGGCGGCGGACTTATGGCAACCCTCGGAAGCATTCTTCCTTTTCTTCTTCTCATCCCCATCTTCTACTTCCTCATGTACAGACCCCAGAAAAAGCAGGAAAAAGAAACCGCGGCAATGAGAAACAGCCTCATGATCGGCGATGAAGTCGTCACCATCGGCGGCATCATCGGCAAGGTCGTAAAGGTCAAGGACGACTATGTTGTCATCGAAACAGGCTCTGACAAGGCAAGACTCAAGATGCGCAAGACCGCCATCGGCTCTGTCGAAAAGAAGGCTGACGACGACAGCAACAATCAGCGCACCACCTTCAAGGTCAAGGCAAGCAAGAGCGATGTTCCCCACGACCCCGAAAACAAATAAAGAATAAAACAAAAATTCTCCGAATATGATATACCACAAAATATATCATATCGGAGTTTTTTTATGCCAAAAAGCAACTTAAAACAAAAAAAGCCCACGCCTCCTGCCGCAAAACGAAAGACAGTTGATACGGGAAAAAATCCTTTCGCAATACTCCTTTTTGCCTTTGCCGCAGGGACGGCGGTGCTTTTTCTTTCGATTCTTGTGCTTTCTTTTCTACTCGAAAAAAGTCCCGATCCGAACGCTCTTTTGCCCGCGGCGGCAATTGTCTGCACACTCGTGACTTCTGCTGTGTCGGGAAGTGTTGCAGCAAAGCTTTCGGGAAAAGGCTCGCCGTGGAGCGTTCTGTCGGGACTTGTACTTATACTTTTTTATCTTGTCCTGTCGTTGTTTTTTGATCAGTCAGATTATGAAAACGGAATGACTCTCAAAAGCGCCGTCGTCATAATACTGCCTGTCGCATCTCTCATCATGGGTACTCTTTCGTCAAGAAAAAAGCCTGTGAGAAAGAAAAGGTAATCAGAATCCAAAAAACGATTTTGTGTTGTTATAGCTGATATCCGAAACGATCTTGCCTGCCGCCTCCATATCGCAGGGGTATTCTCCCCTTTCGATAAGACCGCCCACATAATCGCAGAGGATTCGGCGGAAATAATCATGGCGGGTATACGAAAGAAAGCTTCTCGAATCGGTAAGCATTCCCACAAAGTTTGCAAGCACACCCTCAGAGGCATAGGTTTTAAGCTGATCGCGCATACCCTCAAGATGATCGTTGAACCACCATGCCGAGCCGTGCTGGATTTTTGAACGAATACCGCGGCTGTTTCCCTGGAAGCATCCGCAAAGAGCGTCAATCGACGCATTGTCGGCAGGATTGAGAGAATAGATGACCATTTTGGGAAGAATTCCGTTTTTCTCAAACTCGTCAAGAAGCTTCAAAGCATTTGTGGTACATTCATAGCCTGCGATGGTATCAAAACCTGTGTCGGGGCCGAGAGCCTCAAAGGAACGGGTGTTGTTGTTGCGGATAACGCCATAGTGTATCTGCATTACAAAATCACGCTTTGAAAACTCTTGTGCGAAGAATGTGAGCATATATGTCTTATATTTATCACATTCAAGAGCCGAAAGCTCCTCGCCCGAAAGAGCCTTCTTGAGGATGGTATCCACTTCATCCGATTCGGCATAAGCATAAGGGATATATCCCATGCCGTGATCAGAGGTGAGACAGCCGTTTTGCGCGAAATATTCAATACGCTCACTGTATGCCGCAAGAAGAGAATCAAGGTCACAGATATCAATACCCGAGCTTTCAGACAAAGCGCCCTTTATGTACTGCGCAAAGCCGTCAAGTTCAATGTTCACACCCTTGTCGGGACGGAAAGCGGGAAGCACCTTTGTTTGGAAGGTTTTGTCCTGAGCTATCATTTTATGGTATCTGAGATCGTCGGCAGGATCATCTGTGGTGCAGATAGCCTCGACACCCGACATTTTTATGATGTCGCGAACGGTGAATTTTCCGCTTGTGATCGTCTTGTTGCACTCCTCCCAAATTCTGTCGCAGCTTTTTTCGGAAAGGGGCTCGGTGATGCCGAAATATTTCTTGAGCTCAAGATGGGTCCAGTGATAAAGGGGATTGCCGATAAGCGACGGCATGGATGATGCCCACGCCTTGAAGCGTTCATAATCGTCGGCACCGCCTGTCACATACTTTTCCTCAAAGCCGCAGGCACGGATGGCGCGCCACTTATAATGATCACCGTAAAGCCAAGCCTCGGTGATATTCGAAAAGCTGATGTTTTCGGCAATTTCCTTTGGATTTATGTGGCAATGGTAATCGATGATGAGAAGATTCTTTGAATATTTTTCATAAAGCTCCACAGCCGTAGGCGTTGAGAGCAAAAAATCGTCATCCATAAATTTTCTCATAAAAAAATACCTCCGTTGCGATATTACACTATCTTAAGTATAGTATAACATCACAACACAGGTAAGTCAAACAACTTATCGCTATCTGCAATATGTTTTGTGTTTCAGTCATAATCCGGGAACAAAAACGACAATCCGCCGGCATCTTTTGCTTCAAAATTCGGGGTAAAAGAGCTTTTAAGTCCTTCCGTAACAAAGACCTTTCGGTCGTTTGTACAGAAGATCGCTTCAAAATCATAAACTCCGCTTTCATAGAAGGTCACGGCTTTTTCATACCCCATCACAAAAAGTGCCGTCGACAAAGCATCGGCAAGAGCACCATCATCGCAGATGACCGCAACAGAGGCAAGATCAGACCTTGCAGGATAACCGGTAGTTCTGTCAAGAATATGGTGATAGATAACTCCGTCCTGTTCAAAATAGCGCTCATAGCTTCCCGAAACAGAAACCGTCTTGTCGCACAGCGTCATGACACCGATTATATCCGCCGTGTCAAAGGGATTGTTGACCGCAACGTTCCAGCCGTATATTCCCTTGTCCCGATTGGCAGGAGAAGAGCCGATCACCGTAACATTACCGCCGAGATAAATCGAAGCATCTGCCACTCCATGCTCCTTGAAAAGCTCTGCAATCCTATGCCCTGCATGGCCCTTTGCAATAGCTCCGAGGTCGACCTCAAGCTCCGGATCAGAGGTGACAAACACCTCTCCCGAAGCATCGGTCTTTTCAAAACCGCATCCGGAAAGAGCCTGCGCAATCCCGTCATCGTCGGGGACCTGCGGAGAGCTGCCGTTTATATCCCAAAGGTCAACAAGCGCACCGAGGGTGAAATCAAAGGCACCGTTGGTGGCGGCGGATATCGAATAAGCTTTGTTAAGCAAATTCATAGTGTTTTGATATGTTTCGCTCGCGGGATCTGACAAATTGTTGATATCCGATTCGGCAACAGAGGCTGAAAGCTGATTTTCGATGGCATAAACCTCTTTTTTTGCAAGAGAAAGTATCTCGTCCGAACAATCGGCGGTAAGGGTTGCATAGGTATTCATAGCAAAAAAGTCTGATTTGTTATATTCGCTCTTTTTTGTGCAGGACGATGCCGAAATGCAAAACACAAGCACTGCCGCAAGAAGCACTATTCTTTTCATGATACCCTCCTTGCCTTTTGAAGTCTTGAAAGCACCGCGTTCATTATGAAGCCATTAAGAAGTCCCGTGGCCGAGGAAGCCGCCGCAAGAAGCGGAAGATAAGCAAAAACCGAGCCGTCGGACACTACGACGGTTGCGGCAAATATCTGTCCTGTGCTGTGCAAAAGCGCCAATATGACCGAAATGCCGCCGAAGGAAAACACCTTGTCATAAAGGCAAAGGGTTGCACAAATTCCCGCAAAGGAAAGAAGACCTCCCGACAGCGACAAGACAAAGCTTGTGACATTTCCGAAAAGAAAAAATGTCAGAAGAGGTCGTAGAAACACAATGCAAAAGGCATACCGCCTGCCGCACAGAAGATATGCCGCCATGACCGCAATGTTTGCAAATCCCAGTTTAAGCCCGGGAATCGGAATGAGCGCGTTTATCGGCACAAACGATTCGAGAAGCGAAATGGCAAAAGAAAGAGAGAGAAGCAATGCAGAAAGCGTCAGTTTTCCTGTTTTCACAATGCCTCTCCCCTTTTTTCTTATACTGTTTTCAGCCCGCGATGATGTCCGCAGGAGTTTCTTTTTGTGTTTTGTGCCTGATAACAAGCTTGTTGGGCAGGCAGATTATCTCTCCGCCGTCGCGGTCAACTGTCATCAATTCGCAGGATCTGTCCTTGCAGTGTGTTTCGGTCACACGAACGACACCGTCTTTTACAGAAAACGAATAATCGCACTCTTCGACGATGTATGTTCCGTCCTCAGACAGAGAAAAGGTCATTATTTCCTTTCCGTCAAGAGTAACAGACACCGCATCTCCTCCGCCGTGTGAAAAAATATCCGAAACAAAATATGCTCCGAGCGAAAGCACTACCGCAAAAATTGCAAGTATTATGTCATTTCTGATGAGTCGGAATTTTTCTTTCATGCAAATCCTACTTTTATCGTCTGAAATACGGGTTGCACGCTCTTTCATCGCAAACAAGCGACGAAGCGCCATGCCCGGGATAGATCGAAAGTCCGCCGTCAAGCGACAATACCCTTGAAAGGGACGAGATTATCGCCTCAAAGTTTCCGCCGGGAAAATCAGTCCTGCCGATAGAGCCTGCAAAGACCGTGTCCCCCGTGAAGATGCATCCATCCTGCTCTGCAAGAAAGCAAAGGCTGCCGGGGGTGTGCCCGGGGGTTTCAAGCACCGAAAGGCGTATCGTCTCTCCTACCGTTATGACATCCCCCTCGCGCAGGGTGTCATAACTTCCCGCAAACGAAAAGGGTGCCCCCATGAATGACTGAGACAAATTCAGCATCGGAAGCGCAAGTCCCGGCGCATCAAACTGTCCCACAAGCACCTGTGCCCCTGTCTTTTCGTAAAGCGCGGGCAGTGCCATCATGTGATCAAAATGTGCATGGGTGAGAATGATCTTTTCTATCTTCAAGCCGCGATTTTCGGTGGCGCGCAGGATCGATTCTGCATTGTCGGCAGGATCGATCACAGCACATACTCTGTTTTCGGTGTCCTCAAGCACATAGCAGTTGGTGCCGAGCGCACCAAGCACGAGTGTTTTTATTTCCATATTACTTTGCAAGCTTTGCGATCATTTCCTCGATGTTGGAAAGCATCTCGGTATATTTTGCAAGCTTTGCCTTTTCGCCGTCAATAACTGCGGCGGGAGCTTTCGCAACGAAAGATTCGTTGGAAAGCTTCTTGTTCACGCGGTCGATTTCGGAAAGGGCTGTCTGTCTTTCCTTTTCAAGGCGAGCCTTTTCCTTTTCGATGTCGATGATCTCTGCCATGGGAATAAACAGCTTTGCGCTGTCGGTGACGATCGACACGGCGGTATCGTCATCGCAACCGTCGGCAAGAACCACCTCAGAGGCGTACGCCAGCTTTTCGAAGAAGACTGTTGTGTCGGCGTTGAAGCTGTCCTTGTAGTCCGAAACGATAATAAGCTTTGCCTTCTTTGAAGGAGGAACATTCATCTCTGCACGGCGCAGACGGATGGCTCCGATGGCGTCGATAACCTTGTCCATGTTTCCTGCTTCTGCCGCAAAATCAAGCTTTTCGTCATATTCGGGCCAATCGGCGATGATGATGGGCTTTTCAGAAATGTTGAGGGTCTGCCAGATCTCTTCCGAGATATAGGGCATGAAGGGATGCAAAAGCTTCAAGGTGTTCGAAAGAACATATGTGATGACCTGCTGTGCGCGCTTGTTGGTATCGGTGCCCTTGGCAAAAAGTCTGGGCTTTACAAGCTCGATATACCAGTCGCAGAAGAGATCCCAGATAAATTCATAAAGCTTTGCGCTGGCAACACCAAGCTCGAATTTGTCAAGATTTGCGGTCATTTCCTTAACGGAGCTGTTGAGGTGGGAAAGGATCCACTTGTCCTCAAGCTCAAGCTTTTCGGGAAGAACAGCCTGGGTGTCATCGTCAAGGTTGAGCATAACAAAGCGCGCGGCGTTCCAGATCTTATTTGTAAAGTTTCTGGACGATTCCATCTTCTTGTCGGAATAGCGCATATCGTTACCGGGAGCGTTACCTGTGACAAGGGTGAAGCGGAGAGCATCGGCGCCGTAGGTGTCGATCACCTCAAGAGGATCGATACCGTTACCGAGGGATTTGGACATCTTTCTTCCCTGCTCATCGCGGACAAGTCCGTGGATGAATACGTGAGAGAAGGGCTCTTTCTTCATATTTTCAAGTCCCGAGAAGATCATTCTCGCAACCCAGAAGAAGATGATATCATAACCTGTGACAAGGGTGCTTGTGGGATAATAATACTTGAGGTCTTCTGTCTGTTCGGGCCAACCGAGAGTCGAGAAAGGCCAAAGAGCCGACGAGAACCAGGTGTCAAGCACGTCCTCCTCCTGACGCATTGCCTTGCCGCACTTGGGGCAAGTATCAACATCACTCTTGGAAACCTCCATATGACCGCAAGCGTCGCAGTAATATGCAGGGATTCTGTGTCCCCACCAGAGCTGACGGGAGATGCACCAGTCATGGACATTTTCCATCCAGTTTGTGTATGTCTTTGTGAATCTGTCGGGAACGAACTTGACTCTGCCGTCATAGACTACTTCAAGTGCAGGCTTTGCAAGGGGTTCCATCCTGACAAACCACTGATTTGATGTCATGGGCTCAACTGTTGTGTGGCAGCGATAGCAGGTGCCGACATTGTGAGAATGATCCTCGACCTTGACAAGGAAGCCTTCCTTTTCGAGGTCTTCGACGAGTGCGCGTCTTGCCTCATATCTGTCCATGCCCTCATATTTGCCGCCGAAAGAATTGACGGTGGCATCGTCGTTGAGAACGCGGATCTGTTCAAGTCCGTGGCGCTGACCGACAAGGAAGTCGTTGGGGTCATGGGCAGGAGTGATCTTGACACAGCCTGTTCCGAAGTCCTTTTCGACATATTCATCGGCAATGACAGGGATCTCACGGTTGACAAGAGGCAGAATGAGCATCTTGCCCACAAGATCCTTATATCTTTCGTCGTCGGGATGCACCGCAACGGCAGTATCGCCGAGCAATGTTTCGGGACGGGTGGTGGCGATGATGACATATTCACCGGGTCTGTCCTTCACAGGATAACGGATATGCCAGAAATGGCCTGCCTGCTCGCTGTATTCGACCTCGGCATCAGAAAGCGCGGTGATACATTTGGGACACCAGTTGATGATGCGGTTGCCGCGGTAGATAAGTCCCTTTTCGTAAAGCGAAACAAAAACTTCCTTTACAGCCTTCGAGCAGCCCTCGTCCATGGTGAAGCGTTCGCGCGACCAGTCGCAGGAACATCCGAGCTTTTTGATCTGGCTGATGATGCGTGAACCGTATTTTTCTTTCCATTCCCAGACGCGTTCAAGGAATTTTTCGCGGCCGAGGTCATATCTTGTGAGTCCCTCTTCCTTGCGAAGATTTTCTTCCACCTTGATCTGTGTGGCAATACCCGCATGGTCGGTACCCGGAACCCAAAGGGTGTTGAAGCCGCGCATTCTCTTATAGCGGATGAGAATGTCCTGCAGAGTTTCGTCAAGGGCGTGACCCATGTGAAGCTGACCTGTTACATTTGGAGGCGGAATAACGATCGAAAAAGGTTTTTTCGACTTGTCCTCGGAGGGCTTGAAATAGCCGCCCTCTTCCCACATTTTGTAGATCTTGTCCTCGGTACCGTGAGGGTTATATGTTTTTTCAAGTTCTTTTGCCATGGTTTTCTCCTATTATATATAATTATTTTTTACACTTTAGAATTATTTCATAAAGATTTATGTTTTTCTATCATCGAGATGAGGTGTCTTCCGACCTTTTCAAGGAAGCTGAGACCTTCAAAGGCAAATTCCTGAGGCATATTGGAGTTGAAGAAATTGTCTGCCTCAAAGGTGAAATCTCCCGAATAATCCACATCGGCAAGAGCGCGTGTTACCTCTTCCCAGTTGATCGAACGCGAAAAGGGGATGGTGTGCTGATCTTCTCTGAAATTGTTGTCATGCACATGAAGCGCACCCAAGCGATTTCCGCCGACGGCTCGGATAAAATCCTCCGCTCTTTCTCCCGCAAGTCCGCAATGTCCCACATCGATAAGGCAGGTAAACACCTCGGGATCAAGGGCATCAAAAAGCTTTATCATCTGCTCGCTTGTTCCGCAGACACCGGGTCGAATGGCATCCGCCGCCTTGTCCCGCCAGAACATATTCTCAACACCGATCTTCACGCCGCATTTTTTGGCAACAGGCGCAAGACGGGAATAGAAATCAAGGTTGAACTCAAACTGCTTTTTTTCGTCATTTCTGAAGGTCACCGGATGAACACAGCAGGTCTTGATACCGAGCAAGCCCGAAAATTCGATGGCTCTTTCAAGCTTTGGGATTATGTAGGTGTTGTAATCCTCATTATCGGCCTTGTACGCCGGAAACGGCGCGTGCGACTGATTGAAGTACACTCCGCAGCTTTTTGCCTTTTCAAGAAGCAACTCGGCATATTTTTCGTAATCCTCGCCAAACGCGGGACCATCATCGATATTTCTGAACAAGGTCAGATCAATGGCGTCAAAGCCCGCCTGTGCTATCAATTCGATTCCTTTTTCATCCCCAAACTTTCCGAAAAAATAGTCGGTCTGTGTTGACAGAATCATCCCATCACACCTTTCGTTTAATTTAACAACAAAAAAACGCCCCAAGATCAGAAGATCCTGAGACGAGCTCTTTACCCGCGGTACCACTCAAATTGCGGCATACGCCGCCACTTATGAAGCCTTGCGGCTCCGATCCTTAACGCGGATTCACGGGGAGGCTCTACTTGCGAAAAAGCTTTCTTCCTCCCGGCTCGGAAGCGACAACCGCAAAACCCGCCCCATGGCTTGCACCAACCGCCATTTCTCTTGGGGGACAGCATAATGCGGCCTCTTCGTCAAAGCCGATTTTATACATATAAATTATTATAGCATCGCACCGAATGATTGTCAAGGACTTTTTCAAACTTTGATGCTATCGGGGACGCGACATTTTACTATTGACAAAACAATGATTATCGGGTATATTAGTTATGGTAGAATGTGGTTTTGTGTGTTTTTTGCATTTTGTGAAAAAAATCTCAAAAAATGCGGAACAAAACACGAAAGGCTGCGTCTAAACAAATATCTTTAATAAAAAGGAGTACAAAAAATGAAAAAGTTTTTCCTTGCGCTTCTCGCAGGCGCACTCATCCTCACAGCAGCTGCTTGCACAAAGCCCGCTGAAAACACAGACGTCGAAAACGGCGGCGAAGAGATCGTTGAACCCACAACAGTAGGCACAAAGCTTGCCAAGGCATTTAAGGACAACCTTGCAACCACTGAAAGCAACGAAGCTCTCGCAAACACCCTCATCACAGACCTCCCCTTCATGGCAGGTGTTATGCCTGTTGAAGAAGGCTTCCTTTCCGGTTTTGACAACTATGAAGTTAAGGGCTTCTCCGAAGGCTATATGTTCGGTCCCATGATGGGCTCGATCGCTTTCGTAGGCTATGTTTTTGAGCTTCCCGCAGACGCTGACGTTGAAGCATTCAAGACAGGACTTACAGAAAACGCAAATCTCCGTTGGAACATCTGCGTTGAAGCAGAAGAACTGGTTATCGAAAGCGTTGACAACAAGGTATTCTTCGTAATGTGCCCCCAAACCTTTGAAGAGCCTGAAATGCCCGCAGACGAAGAGATCGTTGACGATGAAATTCTTGTTGACGAAGACACAGAGGTTGTAGGCGGCGAAGCAGAAAACGAAGTTGAGGTTCTTCCCCCTGTTGCTGAAGCAGACGAAGAAAACCGCGACAACGAAATCTCTGCTGACGTTTTTCTCGCTGAATAATAAATAAAGAGGTAAAATTTAATGCTCTTTTCCGGAATACCTTTCCTTTACTTTTTTCTCCCCTGCGTTTTGATACTCTATTACTTGGCACCCAGTATTATACTAAAAAACTCAGTGCTGCTGTTTACGAGCCTTTTCTTTTACGCATGGGGCGAGCAGACTAAAACAATATTTCTGATTATTTCGATATTGTTTGGATATGTATTCGGACTACTGATAGAGAAAACCAAAACACGGGGAAAAGCCTTGCCGAGGCTTTTCCTCGTTCTTTCTGTGGTCCAGAATCTGTCATTTCTGTGCTATTTCAAATACACCGATTTCTTCATTTCAAACATCAATGCACTGACCGGTCTTTCGATCCCGCTTCTTAAGATCATCCTCCCCATCGGCATCAGCTTCTATACCTTCCAGATGCTGAGCTACACGGTAGATGTTTATCGCGGAAATGTGAAGGCACAAAAGAACCCGATCAATCTCGGCGCGTATATCACCATGTTCCCCCAGCTCATCGCAGGTCCCATCGTCAGATATTCTGATGTGGAAACACAGCTTGAGGTCCGCACCCATTCGTACGAAAAGTTTTCGCTGGGTGTCCGCCGCTTTGTTCTCGGTCTTGCAAAAAAGATACTGCTTGCAAACCGTCTGGGCGAGCTTTGCGATATCTTCAGAGAATCGGGCGAGCAGTCGGTGGTATTTTACTGGATCTATGCCGTTGCCTATATGCTCCATATCTATTTCGACTTCTCGGGCTACAGCGATATGGCAATAGGACTTGGTCATATGTTCGGCTTTGAATTTATCGAAAACTTCAATTATCCCTTTATTTCCCAAAGTGTCACCGAATTTTGGAGACGCTGGCATATGTCGCTGGGCACATGGTTCAGGGATTATGTTTATATTCCTCTCGGAGGCAACCGCGTTCCTTTCCTGCGTCACATTTTCAATATCCTTGTGGTATGGATGCTGACAGGTATGTGGCACGGCGCATCCTGGAATTTCATTATCTGGGGACTTTATTTTGCAATTCTTCTGACCATAGAAAAGCTTTTCTTGCTGAAATTACTCAAAAAAGCCCCGGTCATCAACAGAATCTATCTTCTTCTGTTTGTGGCAATAAGCTTCATCATTTTCAACGCCGACAAGGGTATGTCGCAAGCATGGAAAGACCTTTCCGCCATGTTCGGTTTTGGCGGACTTCCCGTGATTTCGGGCGAAACGGTGTATTATCTCAAGTGTTATGCCGTCACCCTTGCAGTTTCGGTCATCGGCGCAACTCCCATTCCGAAGACTGTCTTTGCAAAGCTCTGCGAGCTGAACAATCGCCGCGGAGAAAAGGTGATGAACATTCTTGAGGCTGTCGTTCTCCCCGTAATGCTTATTGTTTGTACCGCCTATCTTGTGGACGGTTCGTTCAATCCGTTCTTGTATTTCAGATTCTGACAGGAGGAAATTATCATGAATTCAAAAATCAAAAATTATCTTCTGTCGGGAATCTTTCTTCTGATAGTTGCAGTCTTCACGGCAGGCTATTTCATCAAAGGCATCACAGACTTTTCGGAGTCGGAAAGACGCGCCCTTGAAAAATTCCCCGAGGTTTCGGTCGAAAGCCTTGAAAGCGGCAAATTCATGACCGATTTTGAAAGCTTTTCGCTTGACCAGTTCCCTGCCCGCGATGCCATGAGAAGCATAAAATCGGTGTTTGAGCGCTTTGTTTTTGCCAACAAAGAAAGCAACGATCTCTATTACCACAACGGTCATATCGCATCGGTGCTCTATCCCCTCGACAAGACCATGCTTGACTATGCTCTTGAGCGCTTCAACGGGCTTTATGAGCTTTATGCGAAAGCAGGAAATGCCAAGGTCTACTTCTCGATGATACCCGACAAGAGCGCATATCTTGCCGATGACGCAGGAGTGCTTTCGGTGGATTACAAGGAGTTTATCGACTACATGATCGCAGGAATGCCCGGAGATATCGAATACATCGACATTTCAGAGCTTCTTTCGGTAGATGATTTCTACAACACCGACCAGCACTGGCGCCAGGAAAGTATTGCTGATGTAGCAAACGCCCTATCTTCTGCAATGGGAAATCCCCTGTCCGACGAATACACAGAAGTTAAGCTTGAAACACCTTTCTACGGAACTTACTTTCATCAGGCTGCTATTCCCGGTGTTAAGCCCGACAGCATTTCGTATCTCACAAATGATACGATAGAGGGCTGTAAGGTTTCGCTGCTTGACGATTACGGCAACATGAAGGAATCGGAAATGTATGTTCTGTCATATGCCGAAGGCCGTGACCCGTATGAAATGTATCTTTCGGGAGCGCGTCCTCTCATCACCATCGAAAATCCTGATGCCGATACCGACAAGGAGCTTGTTGTTTTCCGCGATTCGTTCGGAAGCAGCATTATTCCGCTTCTTGCCGAAAGCTATGCAAAAATTACTCTGTGCGATATAAGATATATCTCCCCTGCAAATCTTGCAAGCTATGTGGATTTTGAAAGCTGCGACGATATGCTCTTTCTTTACAGCACCCTCATCGTTGACGCGGCAACGGCGCTGAGGAAATAAATAATTATACGAATATAAAGAGCACCCATATGGGTGCTCTTTTGTTATTTACTTAATAGATTTGTTACTGTTTTATTGATTATAAAAGCAATCACTTTCCCATCTGACCACATTTGTATCAATATACTCCCATATTTTTTCATAGTCCTTATCGCCGCGAATTATGTGGTCGTGGAAAGACTCTTGAAACAATTGACGATCTTCAAAACCTGCTTTTCTGCACAATATCGTCGAAATCGATTTGAATGGACATACAATGTCTGATATTGTAGGGCAGGGGCTTGCTCCTGCCGATTCCGGAAATATCATAATCAACGCATGGACATGGTTTGGCATAATAACATATTTATCTATAGATATACAGTCGTATCTCTTCTCTATTCTTTCTAACTGCTCTTTGATTATAGCTCCATATTGTGTTAATCTGTTTTCGGCAGGAGCAAGCCCCTGCCCTACGATTATTTGGGATAGGACCTGTTTTCTGCCTTTTGTGCAAATCGTGACAAAATATACTCCAGGCGTAGAATAATCATATCCGGGCAGTCTTCGTGGTTTACGTTTAGGAAGCGACATCACTTTACCTTGCTATTATCAATAGCATAATCCAACAAAATGTTAATCAGTTCATTCCTTGAACGATTAGTTTCCTCAGCCAATTTATTCAATTTTTCAACCGTATCTTCTTTGATTCTCACCGAAAAAGTTTTGTACCCATCTTCGCCTCGTAATTTTTTCTTGTTTATAATAAGTTTTTCTTTCACTTTTTCACCTCATACATATTATATGTTGACAATACACACAAATATATGTTATAATTATTAACAAACTTTATAACATAAGAAGATCTCAAATGGAAACAAAACTTCAAGCAATAATTATAGGTGTTCTGATCGGCTTAACACTTACAAACAGCGCTATCTGCGCCAAACAATATCAAGAAAACGCATATGGTTATACTTTGCGATTCAGCATTTTAAGCTTGAAATGTGCGTATTAACACAAAAATCATATATTCGTCCTTTATTATTCAAAAACCATTGGTAAAATATAGTCTTGTAATACACCACAAAAGGAAAAGAGGCATAAAACAATGAGAGTAAAACAGTTCAAAGCAGAGAGCAAAAAGCTTCTCGACCTTATGATCAATTCGATCTACACAAACAAGGAGATCTTCCTGCGCGAGCTTATCAGCAACGCCAGCGATGCCATCGACAAGCTTCATTTCAAGGGTCTCACCGACCAGTCTGTCGGCATGGCAAGCTCGGATTTCCGCATCCTTATCACAATTGACAAAAACGAACGCACCCTTACCATTTCCGACAACGGTATCGGCATGACAAAAGAAGAACTTGAAAACAACCTCGGCACCATCGCAAAAAGCGGAAGCCTTGATTTCAAGACCGAAAACAAGGATGAATCAATCGACATCATTGGTCAGTTCGGTGTCGGCTTTTATTCGGCATTCATGGTAGCTTCAAAAGTCACAGTTCTCAGCCGCGCTTTCGGTGAAGAGCAGGCTTTCAAATGGGAAAGCGAGGGCGCTGCGGGCTACACTGTTGAAGAATGCGAAAAAGACGATGTCGGAACAGACATCATCCTCAAAATCAAAGAAAACACAGAAAACGAAAACTACGACAGCTTTGTTGAGGAATACGGCATCTGCGACATCATCAAGAAATACAGCGATTATGTACGCTATCCCATCAAAACCTTGCGCACAAAGAGCAGAATGAAACCCCGTCCCGAGGATGCTCCCGAGGATTACAAGGACGAGTACGAAAGCTACACCGAGCTTGAAACAATCAACAGCATGATTCCCCTGTGGAAAAAGAATAAGAAGGATGTAACAGACGAAGAATATGGCGAGTTTTACAAGAACACCTTCTATGACTACGAAGCTCCCGCAAAGGTTATTTCCACAAGCTCGGAAGGAATGGTCAGCTACAACGCGCTTCTCTTCATTCCCTCCCATGCGCCCTTTGATTTTTACAGCAAGGAATACAAAAAAGGTCTTGCCCTTTATACCTCGGGCGTTATGATAATGGAAAAATGCGCAGACCTTCTGCCTGATTATTTCAGCTTTGTAAGAGGTGTCGTTGACAGCGCAGACCTCAGCCTTAACATCAGCCGCGAGATTCTTCAGCAGGATCATCAGTTAAAAACCATCAGCAAGAATCTTGAAAAGAAGATCCGCAATGAGCTTTCCTCCATGAAGGACAACGACCGCGAAAAGTATGTGGAATTCTTTAAGACCTTCGGCAGGATAATAAAGTTCGGAATCTATTCCGACTACGGAATGCACAAGGATTCGCTTCAGGATCTTCTGGTCTTCTATTCAGCGGCGCAGAAGAAGTACATCTCGCTTGACGAATATGTGACCGCAATGCCTGAGGGACAGAAGTTTATTTACTTTGCGGCAGGCGATTCTGCCGAAAGGCTCGAAAAGCTTCCGTCGGCAGAGGCAGTGCTTGACCACGGCTATGATCTTCTTCTCTGTACCGAGGATATCGACGAATTCTGCCTGCAGATGATCCGTTCCTACAAAGAAAAGGAATTCAAAAACATCGGCTCGGGAGATCTCGGACTTGAATCGGACAAGGAAAAGGAAGAACTCAAAAACGCTTCCGAAGAATCAAAAGAGCTTTTTGAAGAAATGAAAAAAGCCCTTGATTCCAAGGTTTCCGCAATCCGCCTTTCGGCTCAGCTCAAGGAGCATCCCGTCAGCCTTTCAAGCGAAGGACCCGTTTCGATCGAAATGGAAAAGGTGCTGAAAAATATGCCCGGAAGCGAGGGCGTCAAAAGCAGCAAGGTGCTTGAGATCAACGCATCCCACAAGATATTTGAAACACTAAAGGCAGAGTTTGCCGCCGGCAACACCGAAAAGGTGACAAAATATGCAAAGCTTCTCTACAACCAGGCGCTTCTGATCGAGGGGCTTCCCATCGAAGATCCCGTCGAATACGCAAAGAGCGTTTGCGAGCTTATGATCTGACAAACCGCAAAAAGCAAGAGGAACCCCACGGCGGGTTCCTCTTTTTATTATACTTGTTTATTAAAGAGTAAAAGCCCCGATTTCTCGGGGCTTTGAGTTGTAAAAGACTTATTACTTATTTTTTGTAGCCATCTTGATTCCGAAGAGAGTAGCGAGCATGAGCACGATACCGACAGGAAGCATGATGAAAGCATTGGGTACAAAGCCTGCGATGATATAGCAGACGAAGGATACGCCTGCAACTGTCATTGCGTAAGGAAGCTGAGTCGAAACATGGTTAATGTGGTTGCACTGACCGCCTGCGGAAGACATGATGGTTGTATCCGAGATAGGTGAGCAATGGTCGCCGCACACAGCACCCGCAAGACAAGCGGACATGCCAACAATGTAAAGCGGGTTGGTGGGAGCAAACATAGCTGTAACGATGGGAATGAGAATACCGAATGTACCCCAGGATGTACCTGTTGCAAAAGCAAGAACGCAAGCAACAAGGAAGATTACTGCGGGCAGGAAGCTTGCAAGACCGGCAGCTGCACCCTTCATGAGGTTTTCAACAAATACATCTGCGCCAAGAAGACCTGTCATGTTCTTAAGGGTTGTTGCAAAGGTAAGAATAAGGATAGCGGGAACCATTGCGATAAAGCCCTTGGGAATACATTCCATAGCTTCCTTGAGAGATACAACTCTTCTCAATGCAAGGAATATGATGGTGAATACAAGTGCAATAAGACCGCCCCAGGGAAGACCAACTGTCGCATCGGTGTTACCGAATGCGCCGACGAAGTCGCCTGCACAATCTGTACCGCCCCAGATGTCAACGCCAAAGAAGCCGCCAACATAAATGAGAGCAAGCACGCAAACGATAATGAGAACGATGATGGGAAGAACGAGATCCACAACCTTACCCTTGGGGGAAGGAGCTTCTTCTGATACTTCGTTCTTTTCGCCGCAAGTGTAAAGATCGCCGTTTTCAATTGCGTTCTTTTCGTGAAGCTTCATGGGACCGAAATCAAACTTCATAAGTGCAAGTGCCACTACAAATACAAGTGTGAGAATAGAATAGAAGTTGAAAGGAATAGCTTTTACAAACAGAGCAATGCCTTCTCCTTCGGGAGCATAGCTGGAAACTGCTGCCGCCCAGGAAGAAATAGGAGCGATCATACAAATGGGAGCTGCTGTTGCGTCGATTATAAACGCAAGCTTTGCTCTGGAGATCTTGTGGCTGTCTGTTACGGGACGCATTACAGAACCAACTGTAAGGCAGTTAAAGTAGTCATCGATAAAGATAAGTACACCGAGAACAAATGTTGAAATCATCGCACCTGCTCTGGTCTTGATGTTCTTCTGTGCCCATGCACCGAAAGCAGCACTGCCGCCGGCTTTGTTTACAAGAGCAACAATTACACCGAGGATTACAAGGAAAATGAATATACCGGCCGTACCCGAAACTGCAGAAATAAGACCGTCGTTAAGCAAAGCATCTACAGCCTTTACAGGACGGAAATTTGTTGCAAGAAGTGCACCTGCCAGCATACCTATGAACAAAGAAGAATAAACTTCCTTGGTAATAAGTGCAAGGCCTATGGCAATGACAGGCGGCAAAAGAGCCACCCATGTGGCAAAAAACTTAGAAGAATCAGACTCTTCTTCAGCTGTATCTTCCGCAACCTCTTCAGTTGCTTCTTCCGTGGGCGCACCGTCGTACAAAATTTCTTCTTCAGCAACAGCATCTTCTGCTGCAGCTTCTGTTTCGGCTTCGTCTGCGGGCGCCGGAGAGATAAGCAAAATATCCTCTGCGGGTTCGTCAGCGAACACCGGCAAAATTGCGGTGCATACGCTGCAGATCATAAAGACTGCAAGGACGATTGCCCACATTTTGCGTGTTTTACTTGAAAACATAAAATTTTCCTCCGTTAAAATATAGTAAAAAAGTCTTTCTCGACTCTTCTTTAGTATGATACCACATAAAAGCCAAGATGTCAAGATTTTTGGTATTTTTAGTAAAAAAATCGGATATTGCAAGGGATGTTTTTTTACAGAACATACACAAAAATTGATAATCCGTGAAAATTTTTCTTTCATGGGTGTTTTTGCCCGAACAAATTTATCAAAGCTATTGAAATTCTCTTTTTATCACATTATAATATTTATATACTCGCAATATGCAGTAGAAAAAGTCAATTTTTTGGTAGTTTTTTTCATTTACCGCCTCTCTTCGCGGTGATAAAATGGTTCAAACAGAATTCTTTACAAGGAGAACAAAAAATGAAACTCAGACCTCCCGCAATACCTCTTATCACAATCGATCCTTTTTTCTCTGTATGGTCGAACACCGACAAGCTTTATGACGCCGACACCGTTCATTGGACAGGCAAGCGCAATGATATCTGCGGCACAGTTAATATCGACGGAGAAGTCTTCAGATTCATGGGAACTGGCGATGAGCCTGTTATTCCCCAGACAGATTTTGACTACAACGCCCTTTCGACAAAATACACCTTCAAAAACGATAAGATTGTTTTAAGGCTCACCTTCACCTCTCCCCTTCTGCCCTCCGAGCTTGACATTCTTTCGCGCCCTGTTTCGTATCTTCTCATCTCGGCAGACAGTGCCGACAAAAAGAAGCATGATGTCACTGTGCACATCTGCGCATCCGAGGAGCTTTGTCTTGACAAGGCGGGACAGTCAAAGGTGGTGACCGAAAAGGTCGACATTCCCGACATGGCGTGCATCCGCATGGGCAATTCGGTTCAGAATGTGCTCAACCGCTCGGGTGACGACCACAGAATCGACTGGGGATATCTTTATCTTGCGGTCTGCGGCGACAATGCAGATTGCGGAAGCTGCTCAGGCGATGACATGACCTATATCCACGTTTCCGCCGACCTTTCTGACGATGTTCTCGTGCTTTTTGCATACGATGACATAAAATCCATCAACTATTTCGGAGAGCTTCTTCCCTCTTACTGGAACAGAAACGGAAAGACCATCACCCAGGCGCTATCCGAAGCGCTTTATACCTATGAGGAAACCTACCTCAACTGCGAGGAATTTTCCGAGGGTCTTTTCATTGACGGCGTTCGTGCCGGCGGCAAAAAATATGCCGAAATGCTTGAGCTTGCCTATCGCCAGAGCGTTGCGGCACACAAGGTGGCATATACCTCCGACGGCGAGATCCTTTTCATTTCAAAGGAATGCTTCTCCAACGGCTGTGCGGCAACGGTTGATGTCAGCTATCCGTCAATTCCCCTTTATCTTATCTACAATCCCGAGCTTGTCCGCGGCATGATGCGTCCCATCTATAAATTTGCCGCAAGCAAGTCTTGGAAATTTGATTTTGCCCCCCATGATGCGGGAAGATATCCTCTTGTAACCGGTCAGCTTTACGGAATCAGGAAAAACGGCGACGAAAACTATCATGTCTACACTCCCGTTCAGTACGGCGAAGACAAGGACGGAGTTCTCAGCTTCGAAAGACAGATGCCTGTGGAGGAATGCGGAAATATGCTCGTCATGGAGGCGGCGTGTCTGCTTGCCGACGGAAACACAGAGTTTGCGGCATCCCACATGGATGTCCTTGACAGCTGGGTACAGTATCTCATAAAATACGGCTATGACCCCGAAAACCAGCTTTGCACCGACGATTTTGCAGGACATCTTGCCCACAATTCAAACCTCACCTTAAAGGCTGTCATGGGCGTTGCCTCCTACGCCATCATCAACAAGGCGCTGGGCGACAACAAGGCATACAACAAATACATGGCAGAAGCAAAGAAGATGGCAGACGCCTGGTGCGTTCGTGCCTCCAACGGCGACGGCAGCTATCGCCTTGCCTTTGACAGACCCGGCACCTTCAGCATGAAATATAACGCCGTCTGGGACAAGATCTTCGGCACAAAGCTCTTCCCCGAGGAAGTTATCTCAAGCGAGCTCTTCTCTAATTTCAAGCACTTCAACGCCTACGGTATGCCCCTTGACAACCGTTCGGACTATACAAAATCCGACTGGCTTGTCTGGACTGCCACAATGCTTGATGACGACGACGATTTTGAAAGATTCGTGCTTCCTCTCTGGAACGCCTACAACAAAAGCGAATCCCGTGTGCCTATGACTGACTGGTACTTCACAACAACAGCAACAATGCGCGGTTTCCAGAACAGAACGGTAATCGGCGGTCTTTTCATCCGCACGCTGCGCTATCTTGACAAGCTTAACATTGAAAAAATATAAAGAGGTAGATTAACATGATTCAAAAATATCCTTTCGGCAAAATGCCCGACGGCACAGAAGTTTTTGCCTACACCTTCGGCAACGATTTTATTAAAGCAACAATTCTCAATCTCGGCGGCATCATCCACAAGCTTGAAGTCGGCGGTGTGGATGTGGTCTGCGCTTACGGCAATGTGGACGATATCCTTTCGGGCTCGGGCTATCACGGCGCCATCATCGGAAGATACGGCAACCGCATCAAGGACGGAAAGTTTACTCTCAACGGAAAGGAATATGTTCTTGAGAAAAACGAACGCGGTGTCACCCACCTTCACGGAGGAAAGGTCGGCTTCAATCACCGCATCTTTTCGGTAACACAGATCGTTGAAAAGGACTGCGAAAAGCTTGTTCTTTCGCTCTTCTCGCCCGACGGCGAAGAGGGCTATCCCGGAAACCTCGATGTCAGCGTCACATATAAGATCAAGGGCGCCGATTTTTCGATCCATTACACCGGCGAAAGCGACGCAGACACAGTGCTTAATATGACGAATCATGCATATTTCAATCTCAACGGCTATGACAGCGGCACCGTTACAAAGCACAAGCTGACAATACTTGCCGACAGAATTTCAGAGGTTGACTCTGATCTTATTCCCATCGGCGAAATGAAGGTCGAGGGAACTGCCTTTGATTTCAACACCGCCAAAGAAGTCGGACGCGATATCGACGCCGACGACGCACAGATCAGACTCGGCAAGGGTTATGACCACAATTTCATCATCTGTTCGGATATTCACGAGGAATTCGAAGGCAAAAAAATTGCAAAATGTGCAAAGCTTGAAGGCGACAGCCTTTCGATGGAGGTATTCACAGATCTCCCTTGTGTTCAGCTTTACACCGGAAACTGCATGGATTGCCCGATCCCCTTCAAGGGCGGAGTCAAGCAGGAGCCAAGAAATGCTCTTTGCCTTGAAACTCAGTATGCCCCCGACAGCCCCAATCACGGTCAGTCTTTCCTCAAGGCTTATGAAAAATATGACACTGTCACCCTTTTCAGATTTGAAAAGTAAGATTTCCGAAAGGTGAAAAAATGAACAACAGAACAATTAAAAGATTCTTCTCGCTTTTTCTTGTGCTGATTTTGTGCGCGGCAGGCTTTTCTCTTTGCGCGTGCGAAAAAGAGAGTGAGAATATTGTCAAAGTCTATGACTCTCCCTTGCAGGTCTCGCAGGTGACAGGCATTTCCCCCGTGGAATATGTCCCCAACGGATATAAAGCGGTGGCATACAGAAGCGTATATGACATCGTTTCGGAAACCGAATATGCTCCTGTCGTAAAGCAAGACAGCGACTCTCCCGTGATTGCCGTCTTCAGAATAGTTGATGCAGCATTCAACACCTCGAACCTTTCGGGCTTTGAAGATACAGCACTGTCCGAGGTTTATTACCCCGCGTCACGCACAGATCTCAGTCTTTCTATCGAGGCAAGAGATGAATTTCTTGCCGTCGAATGGCAGGACAGCTTCGGCGGAAAAAAATGCAAGCTTTCGCTCTCGCTGACCAACGGCACTGTCGAAGAATTCAAAAAGCTCATTGACGGTGCCCTTGAGTATATTGCAGAGTAAGGCTTTAAGCACAAAAACGCTTTTCAGACAGCTCCCCCGTTTGGGGAGCTGTTTTTGCTCTCCGGCAAGCGTGCAGACAAAGGCGGTTTGTCGGAAAAAGTCGGGATTAACTCGATGACAAAACAATGTGAGAGATGCTATCGCGCTCCTCTCGCGTACACCACTTGTCATTTCTTTTCCCGCTCTCTTTCGTTTTGCACTTGATTTTTTTATTGCATCGTGTATAATCTAATCATATACAAACGAAAAATCACAAATAATGAAACGGAAAAGCCAAACATGAATGGTACTCTGAACATCAAATTCGGCGACAAAACGGTGCGTTGCTTTATCAATAGAGGAAGCTTCAAGCACGCATTTTCTCTTTCGGCATACCACAGGCACAGCTATGCAGAAATACACATAATACTCGAAGGAGAGGTATCCTATCACATCGAAAAAACCATTCTTCATACCTGCGCAGGCAGTGTGATTTTTATTCCTGCAGGCACTTATCACTGCACTGCCTCCTCGGGTAATGCTTTGCACAGTGCCTTTTAGCTTGATTCCGACAGCCGGGTTTCATGTCACAGAAAGCTTTCGGAAGAGCTTATTTCAGGCTTTTTTGCCACCCTTTCCGACAGCAGCACCACAGGTAATTACGCAATGCTTTCATCGTATATCAGCCTCATTTGCTCAAATGTGATAGATAACTTATGTGAGAGTGTCGCGGAAAACACCGACTATGCTTATGCCATCAACGAGTTTTTCGGGAGATTCTACAATATGAAGGTCACAGTCACAGATCTTGCAAGCTATCTCGGGCTTTCCGAAAAGCAGACCACAAGACTTGTGAAAAAGCATACCGGAAAAACCTTTCTTCAGAATCTTCTCGAAGCCAGAATGCTTACAGCCGATTATCTCAGCAAAAACACCGATATGCCGATGACTGAGATCGCCCGATATGTGGGCTATAACTCATATGGCGGCTTTTTTAAGGCAAGAGAAAAATACATTTCCGGGCATGAGATGTAAACAAAAGAAACCGGAGAAAACAAAGAAAAAACTTTTCGATGTCAAAAAAACGCAGGCTCCCTCAGTCAGCTACGCTGACTGAGGGAGTTGTCATTTTTCATTGATTCGCGGGAGGATGATATGTATAGTGTGGTAAGATAGTTTACAGAATGTGAAGGGACATAGTTTACAATTTTATGGTAGAATAAAGGCATAAAGAAGTCGGAAGGAGACGGAAGATGCCTTGGAAAGAAAAGAGA
>JAZSFD010000042.1:0-39099 GCA_045532035.1 Eubacteriales bacterium
ACGCCTCTCATAGCGGGCATGATACCGTCAAGAACGAATCTGCCCAGCGTCTTGTTGTCTCTTGCCATCTCACGCTCACCCTGGAGAACGTGGATCTCAACCGAGGTCTGGTTGTCAGCCGCAGTTGAATATACCTGGCTCTTCTTTACGGGGATGGTGGTGTTTCTGTCGATGATCTTGTTAAATACTCCGCCGAGAGTTTCGATACCGAGCGAAAGAGGTGTTACATCAAGAAGAACAACGCCCTTGACATCCTGGCTGAAGATACCGCCCTGAACAGCCGCACCGAGTGCTACGCATTCGTCGGGATTGAGTCCCTTGGAGGGTTCCTTGCCGATGAAGTTCTTGACAGCCTCCTGAACAGCGGGGATTCTCGACGAACCGCCCACAAGGAGAACCTTGGAGATCTCGGAGGGAGAAAGTCCCGCATCAGAAAGCGCCTGTCTTGTGGGAACCATTGTCTTCTGAACAAGATCTGCTGTGAGCTCGTCAAATTTTGCTCTTGAGATTGTCATATCGAGATGCTTGGGACCTGTGGCATCAACAGCGATAAAAGGAAGGTTTACATTTGTGCTTGCCATGCCCGAAAGCTCGATCTTTGCCTTTTCTGCGGCTTCCTTGAGTCTCTGGAGAGCCATCTTGTCAAGGCGGAGATCAATGCCTGTATCAGCCTTGAAGCTGTCTGCCATATAGTTCATGAGCTTTTCGTCAAAGTCATCGCCGCCGAGTCTGTTGTTGCCCGCGGTCGAGAGAACTTCGATAACGCCGTCATCAATCTCAAGAATAGAAACGTCAAAAGTACCGCCGCCAAGGTCAAATACCATGATTTTCTGAGCTTCCTTGTCCATGCCGTAAGCAAGAGCTGCGGCGGTGGGCTCGTTGATGATTCTCTTTACTTCAAGACCTGCAATCTTGCCCGCGTCCTTTGTTGCCTGGCGCTGTGCGTCGGTGAAGTATGCGGGAACTGTGATAACTGCTTCCGTGACAGTTGTTCCGAGATAGCTTTCGGCATCAGCCTTGAGCTTCTGGAGTATCATTGCGGAAATCTCCTGGGGAGTATACTTTTTGCCGTCGATCTCAACCTTCTTGTCTGTACCCATGTCTCTCTTGATGGACATAACAGTCTTATCGGGGTTTGTGACAGCCTGACGCTTAGCGATCTGTCCAACCATTCTTTCGTCACCCTTGAAAGCAACGACGGAAGGTGTTGTTCTGGAGCCTTCTGCGTTTGCGATAACAACAGGCTCGCCGCCTTCAAAAACCGCAACGCAAGAGTTTGTTGTACCAAGGTCAATACCAATAATCTTTCCCATAATAATAAATCCTCCTAAAACTAATCAAATCAAAAATTTATAAACATTCCTCAAAAGCTTTCGCTTTTCGGAAAATCAGTTTGCAACCTTTACCATTGAATATCTGATAACCTTATTTCCAAGCTTGTAGCCCTTCTGGAAAACCTCTGTTATCTCGTTTTCACCCTTGTCGGGGTTATCCTCACGCATGACGGCGTTGTGGATGTTGGGGTCGAAGGTCTCGCCAAGGGCGGGAATCTCCGAAATTCCGAGCTTTTCGAGAATATCACGGAAAGAACGGAGCACAAGCTCAACTCCCTGTCTGATTGCTGAATCGGCATCCGAATCAGTGGAACAGCCTGCCGCGTGCTCAAGATTGTCAAGCACGGGAAGGAATTTTTCAATAACCTCGGCTGTTGTGTCGGAATAAATCTTGCCTTTTTCTTCAGCTGTTCTTCTGCGGAAGTTTTCATATTCGGCAAGCACGCGCAGATACATATCTTTTTGCTCTGCAAGCTCTGCCTTTTGCTTTTCGTTTTCAGAAAGGAGATCGGCAATAAGCTTTTTTGCCGCCTCGTCGTTTTTGTCCTTTTTCTTTTTGGCGGTCTTTGCCGTCTTTTCCTCGGCAGGCTTTTCGTTTTCCTGTTCCGATGCGGGTTCGGCAGCACTCAAGATTTCTTCGTTTTCAAGAGACGCTCCGTTTTTTTCGTTATTCATCTATATCCTCCGTTGATTGTTTTACACTGTCATGCTCCATCGCCCGTCCGATGCTTTCGGAAAACTGGCGAAGGGTAGATACAACCTTTTTGTAATCCATGCGCTTGGGACCCAAAATTCCGATGACCGATTCTCCGGCACCTGTCGGCAGAGTGCAGAAAACAAGGCTTGTGTCCGAAAGTGCTGACGATTCATCCTCGTCGCCGATAAATACTTTCATCCCCGAGCCGGCTTCAAGAGGCACAAGTCCGCTCTTTTCACCGTTGTCATCGGTTATCGTTTCCGGGCTTGAAAGGAGATTTCTGATGTAGCCCTTGCGCTTATCAAAAACATCCATTATCGACCTTAGCTTTTCCACATCCGAAAACTCGGGGTATGAAAGAAGATTCGCAAGGCCGTCGATCTTGATGGTGCCGTCGCTTTCTGTCTTTGTACAGTTGAAAACCACGCGGATGATGGGATTGATGATGGGAGCAAGATGCCCGGATTCCTTTTCCATCTTCATGATGAGCGGCATGGTAACTTCGTCTATCGAAAGTCCCGTCAGATTCTCGTTCAGCACTCTTTTAAGCAGCATGACAGATTCCTCGGTGAGGAAGCAGTCTGTTTTTATCTGCTCGCTTCTGACCTGTTTTGACCCTGTTATCATAACAAGAAGAAAACTTGAATCGTCAACAAACACCGTATCAAAGCGGGAAACGGCATTTTCCGACTGTTCCTTTTTGAACGAAAGAGTTACACAGCCCGTAAGCTCCGACATCACTTTGCCCGCCTGAGTGATAATTCTGTCAAGCTCGGCTGCCTTGAAGTGGGCAAGCTCGTTTATGACGCTGAGCTCCTCCACCGTCAGGCGGTAGTTTTCCATCAACTCATCCACATAAAGGCGGTAGGCGTTACTGGAGGGCACGCGTCCCGCGGAGGTGTGCGGCTTGTCAAGATAGCCCATTTCTTCGAGCTCCGACATCTCATTGCGGATGGTAGCGGGAGAAAGAGAAATGTTTCCGTGACTGGTCAGATATTTCGATCCGACGGGCTCGCCCGAGGCGATATATGCGTCAACTACCGATTTGAGTATCTGCTTTTTGCGGTCGTTCAATACCATTTTTTCACGGCTCTCTTTCTGCAAATTTTAGCACTCAAAGAAGCCAAGTGCTAACAAAGATAAATTTACCATTATTTTATCAATTTGTCAATAGCAAGCCGCCCCTTGGAGTGTTAATATTTTGTGAATTTATTTTTTACATGTCGAAATATGTAAAAATTCAAAAAATCTATTGCATCCGAGGGAAAAGAGGTATATAATAATGGCAGACAGAGTAGGTCGCCGTGCGTAAAGTGCCAAAGGAACGGGGAGTTGTCCTTCGGACGAAAAGAATTCTTGCGGTACGGCTTCCGCATCCCGCTGTCGCATAATCATTGGGGCTTTTGTCACTCTTTTGAAAATGCGGCATTTTCTGTCGCATTATTTTTCAAAGGAGTGTTTTTTATGTCAAACACAAAAGCATCAGACAAGATCAAAAAGCACTTCGGCAAGCTTGTCATCTCCGCCATGTTCCTGGCGCTTGCCGTAGTAGTCAACACCTTCACAGAAATTGCCATTCCGCTTTTCGGAGCCGACGGAATGCAAGTCAAGCTCGGCGGAATTTTTACCGCCTTCCCCGCCTTTCTCTTTGGTCCTTTTTATGGCGGTATCGTTTGTGCCGCTTCCGACATCATAGGAGCCTTCATCAAACCGACAGGTGCCTATGTTCCGTGGTTCACGCTCACCGCTTTCCTTGCAGGTTTTCTCAAGGGACTTGTTTTTATGCTTATCAAAGACAGAAATGTAAAGTGGTTAAAAGCAGCACTTGCCGTCATGGTGGCGCTTGCAGGCATAATTGGCATCTTCAGCTTCGTATCAATAAAGAACGACAAAATATATGACGGAGCCTTCGCTTCATCAGAAAATGTTCTTCCGGCACAAGAATTGCTCGACAACCGAGAAAATTATTCTGCTCCCACCCGTCTTGCAATCAAGTATGCTTTCAGCAACGCCCAGCGCCAGAGTCTTCCCGCCATCAAGGACGGCGAGAGCGAAGTCGAATACGCCGAAAGGCTTACAAAATACGAAACTCTTGATGACAACGGAAAGGAAATATACATCCTTAAGAGCAAGTTTGCCCCTGCTCTTGCCTCAACCGTCAACATCATCGCTCCGACCATGATTGCCTTTGCGGTCCTCGGCGCGATCCTCCTTATCTTCATGCTAATCGTCGAAAAGAAATATCAGCTCGGCTCGTTTGCACCAAAGATCTTCCTTTCGGTGCTTGTGGCAGAGATCGTCCAGACCTCCATCAACAGCGTTCTTCTCATCAATCTCTACACCACCACCTATCAGAACTTTTCGTATGTTCTCTTCAACACTCCCCGCGTGCTTGAGGGAATACTCATAAGCATCATTCTTTCGTATTTCATTTATGTGCTCTATCAGGTATACGATTCGAAGATCAAGGGAAAACTGAGAATAATATAAAGTTTTCGGAGATTCCATGAGACTGTCTGACTTTTTGTTTTTCACCGCCGACAGAGTGAACACTGTTTTTTATAAGATGTTCGGCAAAAAAAGAGAACTGCGCAATTTTGAGCATAACCGAAATACAGACCTTGCAAAAACATCTGCTTTGCACGGCAAATTCATCGCAAAGCAAAGACCTTTGAAGGATTTCCGATTCGGTATCAAAAATCTTGCCTACGGCGGCTGCGGAGTTATTGCCCTCCACAACATTCTTGTGTCGGCAGGTAAAGAAAAAGAGCTTCCCGACCTTGTGCTCGAGCTTGAAAAGCACGCTCTCGTTTCGGGAATCTTCGGCATATCGCCGTATGCAGTCGGAGAATACCTTGAAAGTCAAGGCTTCAAGGTACAAAAAATGTTCGGCAGAAAAAAAGTGAAGAGTTTGATGCCTTGTGGAAAAAACATCATTTGCTTTTATTTCAGACAAAATCTGACAGCACATTTTGTCGCAGGAATTCCCGTCGGAAAAGACCGTCATCTTTTCCTCAATTCCCACATGGGAGCTCACGCGGAGATGCCCTTTTCGGAATATACCAAAAGCCTCTTTGCCAAGGAAAAGCCGATATTTGCCTGCCTTTATATGTTAAATTGAAAAAACACGGGTCGATCGACCCGTGTTTTTATATTCAAAGCGAATCTATATATCTGCACGCAGAAATTGCGGCAACCGCACCGTCAGCGCAGGCTGTTGCCACCTGACGGACTGCTTTTTTGCGGCAATCGCCTGCAACAAAAACACCCGCTGTCTTTGTGACACAGTTCTCTTCTGCATCGAAATAACCGACCTTGTCAAGGTCTGCAAGATTTTCAAAAGGTCCGTTTTCAGGTTCAAGACCGATGGCAACGAACATTCCGTCAAGCGCAAGCTCGCTTTCGGTGCCGTCAGCTGTCTTTTTGATGGTTATGCCCGAAAATTCGGAAGTGTCATTAATGGCAGAAACGACAGTTCCTGTGATGATCTCAACATTTCCGCGCTTACGAAGAATCTCCTCAAGGCGCTTCTCGCCTGTAAGAAAATCAAGATTCTGGATGACATAAACCTTCTTGCAGCTTTCCGAAAGAAGTATTGCCTCCTGGAGAGCAGAGTTTCCGCCGCCGATTAGAGCAACCGTTTTGTTCTGATAGAAAGCCCCATCGCAGACTGCGCAGAAGGAGATGCCGTCGCCGATGAATCTTTCTTCGTTTTCAAGTCCGAGATGTCTGTGCTTTGCGCCGCAGGCAAGAATGACGGACTTGCATTCATACTCATTTCCGTCCTCGGTGATGACCTTTTTGGTCTCGCCGTCGATGATCTTTGTGACATTTTCGATCTCGACCTCGGTACCCTGAGAAAGCACCTGCTCAACCATCTTGTCGGCAAGCTCGCTGCCGCTTATTGATTCAAAGCCGGGATAGTTTTCGACCTTGGGCGAAAAGGTGATCTGTCCGCCAAAAGCCGCCTTGTCAAGGATGAGAACAGTTTTATTTGCACGGCGCGCATAGACCGCCGCGGTAAGTCCCGCGGGGCCTGCGCCGACGATTATAATATCGTACATTCCGGGTCCTCCGAAAATCAGTTGGCAGGCTTTACTGCCGAGATGAACTTCTTGATGTTGGGAACAGAAACAAACTTTTCTGACTCGCCGCCCGAAATATTCACAAGAGTGGGAGCCTGTTTGATTCCGAAGGATTCGGCAAGAGCCACATTTTCTTCGGCAAGAATCTTGGTGTAAGCCACACCCGCCTTGGAAAGGAGAGCCTCTGCGATCTTACAGTTGGGGCAGGTAGCGGATGCGAAGAGATAAACTCCGTCCGAAAGAGTGCCCGAGCAGCAGGCTTCATCCGCCTTGTTGCCCATAACGGGTCCTTCATGAGTGAGCACCGAATTTGCGATGTCGTAGGTCTTTCTTTCCTTGTATTCCTGAGCCTTACCGTCGTTCCAGTTCTTTACGGGACGGTAGTAACCTGTGATACGGCTGTAAACCTCGGTCTCTTTTCCACAGTGCGGACAGGAGAACTGTTCACCTGCAAGATAACCGTGTTCTTTACATACGGAGTATGTGGGAGAAAGGGTATAATAAGGCAGACGATAGTTTTCTGCAATCTTGCGGACGATGGATGCCGCAGCCTTCCAGTCGGGAAGCTTTTCGCCGAGGAATGCATGGAAAACGGTACCCGATGTGTAAAGGGTCTGGAGCTCATCCTGAACATCGAGAGCCGAGAAGATATCTTCTGTGTAGCTTACAGGCAGATGCGAAGAGTTTGTATAGTAAGGAGTTCCGTCGGGCTCGCCGGCACAGATGATGTCGGGATAGCGCTTCTTGTCGTGCTTTGCAAGACGGAAGGCAGTCGATTCTGCGGGAGTTGCCTCAAGGTTATAAAGGTCGCCGTACATTTCCTGATAGTCGGAAAGACGCTCTCTCATGTGGTTGAGAACTTCCTTGGAGAATTCCTGGGTTGCTTCTGTGGTCATGTCGGATTTCAGCCAGCACGCATTAAGGCCCGCTTCGTTCATACCCACAAGACCGATGGTCGAGAAGTGGTTGTTGAAGGTGCCGAGATATCTCTTGGTGTAAGGATAAAGTCCTTCGTCAAGGAGCTTTGTGATGATGGTACGCTTGATCTTCAAAGAACGAGCCGCGATGTCCATCATTCTGTCAAGACGGGCAAAAAACTCTTCCTTTGTCTTGGCAAGATATGCGATTCTGGGGATGTTGATGGTAACAACGCCGACAGAACCTGTGCTTTCACCGCTTCCGAAGAATCCACCCGACTTTTTGCGAAGCTCGCGCAGGTCAAGGCGCAGACGGCAACACATACTGCGCACATCTGAGGGCTCCATGTCGCTGTTTACATAGTTTGAGAAGTAAGGTGTACCGTACTTTGAGGTCATCTCAAAGAGAAGCTTGTTGTTCTCGGTCTCAGACCAGTCAAAGTCACGGGTGATGGAGTAGGTGGGGATGGGATACTGGAAGCCTCTGCCGTGAGCATCGCCTTCGATCATGATCTCGATGAATGCACGGTTGACCATATCCATTTCCTTCTTACAGTCGCCGTACTTGAAGTCTACGCGCTTTCCGCCGATGATGGCATATTCGTCCTCAAGGTCGTGGGGAACTGTCCAGTCAAGAGTGATATTCGAGAAAGGAGCCTGTGTACCCCAACGGCTGGGAGTGTTTACGCCGTAGATGAACGATTCGATACACTTTTTGACAGCGTCATAGCTGAGGTTGTCAACCTTTACAAAAGGTGCAAGATAGGTGTCAAAGGAAGAGAATGCCTGAGCGCCTGCCCATTCGTTCTGCATGATTCCGAGGAAGTTTACCATCTGGTTGCAGAGAGTTGCAAGATGCTTTGCGGGGGCAGAAGTGATCTTTCCGGGAACTCCGCCGAGGCCTTCTTCGATGAGCTGCTTGAGCGACCAGCCGGCGCAGTAGCCTGTGAGCATCGAAAGGTCATGAAGATGGATATCGGCGTTTCTGTGAGCCTGAGCGATCTCATCGTCATAAATTTCGGAGAGCCAGTAGTTTGCGGTGATTGCGCCAGAGTTGTTGAGGATAAGTCCGCCTACCGAATAGGTAACGGTGGAGTTTTCCTTTACACGCCAGTCAATGCTCTTTACATACTGGTCGACCAGCTCCTTATAGTCAAGGATAGTGGACTTGAGGTTACGGAGCTTTTCGCGCTGACGACGGTAAAGGATGTATGCCTTTGCCACATCAGCATAGCCTGCCTGAACAAGAACTGTTTCGACGCTGTCCTGGATATCTTCGACAGCTACAAGCTCGTTTTCGATCTTGGGTTCAAAATCGGAGGTTACCTTGAGAGCAAGGAAATCGATAATGTTATCATTAAACTGGCGCTCACAAGCCTCAAAACCCTTTTTGATGGCGTCGGATATTTTTGCAATGTCAAAATCGGCAACTTTGCCGTCTCTTTTCGTAACGCGATACATAATTTTCTCCTTTTTATGTCATTAATTTTCAAAAACTTACTCTTTTCCCCGGATTGCCGCGCGGGGCACGCGTTTTTTAACCTTTTCGAGAATCTTTTTCAGTTCATCGCTCTCAAAGGGAGTGCAGATATCCGAAAGAAGATTTCCCGAATCCACAAAGCATTGGATGAAATACTGTTCATCGGGATGAAGCAACCATGAGATCTTTTCGAAATCGGAAATCTCGTGTATTCCCTTTGCCGCCGTGGTACGGAATTCATATTCAACTCCCGACGCACGGATGATCTCCATGCTTTTTGCAAAGGTTGTGAATGGAATATCGCAACCTCCTGCTTTGGCGTAGCCTTCGGGGGAAGATTTGATATCCATTGCCACATAATCGGCAAGCCCTGCATCAAGTATCTCCGAAAGTCTCTCGGGAAGGCTTCCGTTGGTGTCGACCTTTACCGAGTAGCCGAGGGCTTTGAGTTCTTTCAGAAATTCGGCAAGATGCGGCTGCAAAAGCGGCTCGCCTCCCGTGACGCAGACTCCGTCAATAATTCCCTTCCTCTTCGAAAGATAGTTCATCAATTCTTCGTATATCCCATCGGTACCTGTCGGGTCTCTGACGATTCCGGCATTGTGACAGAAGGGACAGCGCAGATTGCATCCGCCCGTGAAAACGGTGCAGGCGACTTTGCCGGGATAATCAAGCAAGGTCAGTTTCTGATAGCCTTTGATGTTGATGCCATGCTCCACGGTATTCACCTCCCAAATCCCGAGTTGCCTTGTCAGTATACCATATATTTTGATATAAGTCAATAGGAAAATCACAAGATATTGTGTTTTTCACCGTGTTTTTCACAAGATATTGTGGCGCAAACCGGTCCAAAAACCTTTATATATCAAGGCTTTTGGATGCAATGACGAATTTGAACGGAAAAATTTGTCTATATTGACGGAGAAGCTTTTCCTGCAAAATTGAAATATCCCCGACATTTTTTGTCAGGGATATTTGTCTTTATTTCCAATTCACTTCAGTGATGCAGGAAGCGCTTCTGGCAAAATCTCAAGGTAATACGACCAAACCCGTTCGTTTGCAAAATTCAGGAACACAAATTCCACGCCGTAGGTATTTTCGTTTTCAGCAGCGGTGAGATATGATTTTGTACCGAGCCTGCACAGATCATAGATCTCTTTTATCTCTTCGGGATCTGTGATACGCACACCCGAAACAGGGTCTCCGTTCGATGTGTCATAGGTCTTGTATTTATACACCCCGTCTTTTCCCGCTGTCATATCCGCCACAACTGTGCTGATATTTTCAAGATCCTCGTCATAGCTTTCGGAAATGCCGATCTCGTTCAGCACCTTAAGAGTCTCGGTGAAGTGTTCATTGATATATACGGTATCATGTGTGCTGTAGCTGTCCTTGTCATCACTTGTCAAAGCGTATGTCGGCGCAGAAGGATAATATCCGGGGATATAATAGGAAAATCTTATAAAAAGGGTTCCTGTTGATGCCAGTTGTTCATAAGATAAGCGCTTCATATCCTTTATAACCGCATCATAAAGCTTCTTTGCCTCGTTGCTCTTTCCGCCAAGAAGTTTTTCGTGCTCTTTGATTCGGTCGTCGTTTATTCTGACCGAAAGGAGCTCCTTGTCGGTGGTATCGATAAGCTCATAGGTGTATTCCTTGTACTCATCGATATTGCGGACGGGAATCAGATATTTTTCATAGTTTTCGTCCGAAAGATATGAATACTGTCTTTTGAGAGTTGTGCCGTTTTTCAGGTGATATGTGAAGGTGAAGCTGTCGTCGGTGTGATATTTGGTGCCGTAGCTTTCCGAGCCTTTCTTATCCGAAATGTACGCCCTGTGAAGCGCACAGATCTTTTCGATGTCAGCAGAATCTTCTATCTGACGGTCGGGAGCGGTATAGCGCACAAACTCATCGTCCTGATAATAGTAATAGCTATTATCCAACGAAACATACGCCACATCCTGCACTTTCGGCACACGCTTTTCGATTCCGAAAAGGTCAAGGTCAAAGATCGCCGCAACAACGCCGACCGCGAAAGTGAAGACGGCGATATATTTCAGTGTGCCGCGCAGATTAACGCTCTTTTTGGCAATCATGGTCGAAACAATGACTCCGATGATTCCCAGCGGAAGCATTCCGACAGGACTTTCCACTCCCATAACTCCCATAAAGAAAAGATAGCTCACCATGCCGCAGACAAGTCCGACAGCATAGATGAAAAGACCATGAAGCTTTTTGAATGCCACGACCTCCTCGCAGTTTTCAAGGGGACGGATCCTGTAAACGAAATATCCGCCCACAAAGAATATGAGCGCAAATCCCAGGTATACCGAAAAACGCCACGGGAAAAGCTGTCTCGGGAAAACATAGAGAAATTCAAGAATTTTTTCGAGCACTCCGCTGTCGGAGGTGAAGCCGTAGATGTTACTGTCACAAAGTCCGAAAACAAACATCAGAAGTGCCGCAGGCAGAATTGCGATGGTACACGAAAACAGAGTGGACACCACCACATTTCCGCAGACTGTCATTGCAAACGCCGAGATCGCAAAGGAGAGAAAAGCATAGATGAAAAATATTGAAATAAACGATGCAATACAACCGGGAGTAATAAAGTCATTGCCGAGAGACATCGTTGCCATGAGCACACCTGCAACAACTACGGGAAATGCGATAAGAAGACTTCCCGAAGCGATGCGGGAAAGATAAAGCTTTGCTCTCGAAAAGGGCAGTCCGTGCATACACGATACCGAGTTGGGCTTGTCAAGATACACAAAAAGTCTTGTGCCCACAAAAAGTCCGAAAAGCAGAGCGGCAAAGAATGAAAATCCGCAATAGCTCAAAAATTGGTCATAGTGATTGTAATAAGACGAATAATATACGGGATAATAGGTCTTTGGCAAACTAAGCACATTCAGAATAAGAATAACAGTCATAACTGCCGACCACATCCAGTTGTTGCGGATATCAGCCTTTATGAGGGCTTTTGAAACGAATCTGTCAGATAAGGATGTTTTCGAATTCATAACCCATACCTCCCAATTCATAGATAAACACTTCTTCGAGCGTCAAAGGAATTATATCAAGGACGGCAGGGGAGGTGGAATATATCGTCTCTCTCACCTTTTCGGTGTCCCCTTTGATGATAAGACATGAAACGCTGCCGATGCGGCTTTCGTGGAGAATCTCCAGAGATGAGCGTATCTGCTCAAGCTTCTTTTCGTATTCAGCGTCGTTGAGGCTGTAAGCCAGCTGTATTTTGTGGATATTTCCCTTGACATCATCAAGGGATTTTTCGATGACAGTCTTGCCGTTGAAAACAATACCCACATGATCGCAGACATCCTCGAGCTCGCGCAGATTGTGGCTTGAGATGAGAACTGTCATGCCTCTTTCTGCCACCTCCGAAAGAATAAGCCTCCAGGTGTTACGGCGCATAACAGGGTCAAGTCCGTCGATCGGCTCGTCAAGTATCAGCACTTCGGGACGGCAGGAAATACCGATCCAGAAGGCCACCTGCTTCTGCATACCTTTTGACAAACGGATGACCTTTCTCGAAAGATCGATCTTGAATATCGAGCCGAGCTTTTTGAAAAGCTCCTCATCCCAGCCGGGATAAATCTCCGAATACATTTTTGCCGTCTGCGCCACTGTATAGGCAGGATAGAAAAAAAGGTCATCCGATACATAAACAATGCGTTTTTTTGCAGTTTCGTTTTCGAAGATTTTTTCGCCGTCAAGCAGTATCTCGCCTCCGTCAATGCGCCAGATGCCCATGAGAGCTTTGATGAAGGTGGTCTTTCCGGCGCCGTTGGGACCGACAAGCCCGTAGACCGAGCCCTTTTCCACGTTGAGTGAAAGACCGTCAAGGGCGTTCATGCTGCCAAAGCGTTTTGTAACATTATCAGCCGTTATCATTGCCATTGTGGTTTCCTCCTTTATAGATCTGATCGATGATGTCCGAAAGCTCAGCCTTTTCCTTTCCGAGATACATAAGCTCCCGCACAGTGTCGGTAAATCTTGTCAAAAGCTCGGCGTTTGCACTTTTTTCCGCCGACTCTCTCGGAGTGACAAAATAACCCTTTGCCGCAAGAGAGTAGATATATCCCTCGCTTTCAAGCTCCTTGTAGGCTTTTTGTATCGTGTTGGGGTTTATCGCCATGCTGACCGCAAGCTCGCGGACAGACGGTATTTTTTCGCCCTCCTTCATTGCTCCCTCAATTATGAGAAACTTCATTTTTTCCTTGATCTGCTCATAAATCGGGCGGCGATCCTTGAAATCAAGCTGAAACACTTTCACCCCTCCTTTTCTGTGTTAGTTGCACTATTACAGATAATACAGTGTGTTTCAGCATTTGTCAATAGCTTTTGCCAAAAAAATCAAATTTTTAACTGAAAAAAGATAACTTTTAAGGCAGGCGCGAGTATTATATAAATATGAAGATGAAAGTTTTGTCGAAAAAGGTGACTTTTTTTGTTTTTCCTCTTGATTTTATTGTTTCGCGGTAGTATACTAATCAGCGTATGACAAAAATCCAAAGAAAGAAGATGTTATTTTGAACACACTCTTATCAGTATCCATCGCCCTTATCGCAGGTCTTCTTATGACGCGTGTTTTCAAACCGCTCAAGCTTCCGTCGGTAACTGCTTATCTTATCGCCGGCGTTCTTGTCGGTCCCTATTGCCTTGGCGCGTTGAACATTGAGGGACTTGGTTTCACAACTCCCGATGCTGTCCACAGCCTTTCGCTCATTTCCGAGGTGGCTCTTGCTTTCATCGCTTTCTCTATCGGAAACGAATTCCGTCTTGATGAGCTGAAGCAGACCGGAAAGCAGGCTCTTATTATCGGTATTTTCCAGGCGCTTACCGCAACCCTTTTTGTCGACCTTGCCCTCGTGGGACTTTTCCTGCTTATGCCCGGAAAGATCTCGGTGGCGCAGGCTCTGACCCTTGGTGCCATCGCCACGGCAACTGCTCCTGCGGCGACCCTCATGGTCGTTCGTCAGTATAAGGCAGACGGACCGCTTACCCGTCTTCTTCTGCCCATCGTTGCCCTTGACGACGCCATCGGACTTATCGTTTTCGCCGTATCCTTCGGTATCTCGAAAACTCTCGTTTCGGGTACTGTCGATATGATCTCGATTTTCCTCAATCCTCTTATTGAAATCGCGCTTTCCCTGCTTCTCGGTGCTGTTATGGGCTGGCTGCTCACACAGCTTGAAAAGCTTTTCAACTCAAACACAAACCGTCTCAATCTTACCATCGGAATAGTATTCATCACAGCCTCCCTTTCGATGCTTGAGTTCCATATCGGCTCGGTCGAGATCTCCTTCTCGTCGCTTCTTACCTGTATGATGCTGGGCACGGTTTTCTGCAACACCTGCTCGCTGTCCCACGATCTTATGGCGGCATCCGATAAATGGACCTCTCCCCTTTTTGCCGTTTTCTTTGTGATCAGCGGCGCAGAGCTTGAGCTTTCGGTGTTTGCCGACTGGGCCATTGTTGTAATCGGCATTGTTTACATACTCTTCCGTTCGCTCGGAAAGTATTTTGGCACCTTTGTCAGCGCAAAAGTTGCAAAATGCTCCCCCTCCATCTGCAAATATCTCGGAATCACCCTTCTGCCCCAGGCGGGCGTTGCCCTCGGAATGTGCACCATTGCCGCAAGTCAGCTGCCGGGACAGGGAACTCTTATCCGCAACATAACCCTTTTTGCTGTTCTTATCTATGAACTCTTCGGTCCTATGTTCACAAAGATGGCACTTACCGCCGCAGGCGATATCAAGCCCATGTCCGAGGAAGTCAAGAAGCGCCGCGAAACAAAGCTTGCCGCCGCAAAGGAGAAAAAGCAGTAATGAAAAATCTTCAGAATCTCCATACCCATTGCATATATTGGGACGGGTCGGATACCACTGAGGAAATGGTGCTTGAGGCGATAGAAAAAGGTTTTGATTCGCTGGGCTTTTCAAGTCATTCGCCGATGTTCTTTTCTCCGACAGCAAAGGTCTCGCCTACAGGTATTCTTCTTTACCGCGAAAGCGTTGCTTTACTTAAAAAGAAATATGCAGACAGAATAAAGCTTTATTGCGGTCTTGAGGTCGAGATGCTGTCGAACCCTCCCATGGGCGGTTACGACTATCTCATCGGCTCGGTGCATTATTTCAAATTCGGTGACAACTATGTCGGCTTTGACCGGGATGCTCAGACGGTGAAAAAAGTCATCGACGACCATTTCGGCGGAGACGGCATGAAATACGCCACCACCTATTACGAATATCTTTCTCATCTTCCCGAATACGGAAACTTTGATATCATCGGTCATTTTGACCTTATCACAAAGCATTGCGAAAAAGCCGATTTCTTTGATACCGAATCAAAGACCTACCGCGATGCGGCACTTTCCGCAGCCCATGCCCTTGCAGGAAAGATCCCGTTTTTTGAGGTGAACACAGGCGCCATCTCGAGGAAAAACAGGACTTCCCCCTATCCGCAGAAATTCATTCTGAAGGAGCTCAAAACTCTCGGCTTCGGAGCCATCATTTCGTCCGACTGCCACGACAGGAAATATCTTGATTGCGGTTTTCAGGAAGCTCGCGAGCTTCTTGCCGAATGCGGATTTTCCGAAAGATATATTCTCACCGATTCGGGCTTCTGTGCCGTAGAATTATAAAAAACAGAGGTTTTAATGAACATAGTAACAGTAATAATGGCTGTCTTTTCGATAATCGCGGGTATTGACCGCATAATCGGAAACAAAATGGGACTCGGAAAAGAGTTCGACAAAGGCTTCATGCTCATCGGAAACATGATGCTTTCGATGACGGGTATGATAATCATATCGCCGTTTATAGCCGAGCTTCTCGAGCCGCTTTTTTCGGCGGTCTATTCGGGACTTCACATTGACCCTTCGATAATTCCCGCTTCTCTTTTTGCCAACGACATGGGCGGAGCTCCCCTTGCGGTGGAGGTGGCAAAAAATGAAAGCGTCGGTCTTTTTAACGCCCTTGTGGTTTCGTCGATGCTCGGCTGTACCATCTCGTTTACCATTCCCTATGCACTGAGTGCCGTTGAGGAAAAGAACAGGAAAGAGCTTTTTGTGGGTCTTCTGTGCGGCATGGTCACCATTCCCGTCGGCTGTTTTGTAGCAGGACTCATGTCGGGGCTTCCCGCCCTTGTGATACTCATTGACCTTGCAATTCCCGTGGTGCTTTCGGCAATAATTGCCGCAGGTCTTTTGCTGGCTCCCAACGCCTGCGTTAAAATCTTCAGCGCTTTCGGTTTTTTATGAAAGCCATCATAACGGTAGGTCTTGTGGTCGGCGGTATCGGATATCTCTTTGATTTTGCCGGAATGACTCTGTCGGAAAATGAAAGCGTTCGTGCCATAGGCAATTTCATGATGCCCTTTGAAAGCTTTCTGTCAAAGCTTGAGACAATGGAAAACGCCGCCATGGTCTGTGTTAATGCATCGATCGTCATGAGCGGAGCTTTTCCTCTCGTACACATCATTTCAAAGCTTTTGGCAAAGCCTTTGAAAAAACTCGGCTCTCTTATCGGAGTAAACGAAACCTCGGCAATGGGCTTTGTTTCGAGCCTTGCCACAAGCGTCACCACTTATGAAATGACAAAGAAAATGGATAAAAAGGGCATTGTTCTCAACTGCGCTTTCACCGTGTCGGGAGCTTTCGTGGCAGCGGGACATCTCGCCTTCACCCTTGCCTTTGACCAGAGCTATATCTTCCCGATGATTGTCGGAAAGCTGATAGCGGGTGTGACCTCGGTGTTTGTGGCAATATTCATTTATAACAGAATTTACGGAAAAGCATAAAAAATCGGGGTTGTAGCAAAACAAATTGCTGCAACCCCAAAATGTATAGGTTCAATATTTTTCGTAGGGAACGACCTGTGTGCCGTTCCGTTTTTTGTTTTAGTCCAAAAGCTCGCTTACGGGGTATGCGTTTGTATACGCTCTCTTTATGCCGTTTACAACTTCGATGCGGACATATTTGCATTCGGGATGGATCGAAAAGCTTGCGTGGTCTTCGCCGCGTACCATTCCGGCGCGTCTGTGACCGGTCACAAGACGGATGATATCGCACTTTTCGGCGGTTTTTATGTGGATCTTTCCGTCTTCTACATAAAGCTCGGTGATCTCAGGACCCGTCGAGCAATAGAAGTTGCCCTTGTCAAAAGCATCAATAATGTCCTTGTGAGTGAGCTTTTCGGCGCAGAACATCGTAAATCCTCCGCACATATCATGAGGCCCGTGGTTGTCATCGGTAGCAACACACTTAATGATCTTGCCCTCACGCAGAAAATCGTCATAAACATGACCGCAGAACTCATCCCAGCCCACCATAAAACAACCGTGGTTATAGACTTCAAGATTATCGATTTCGGTGTATCTGATATATTTTGGATAGTTTTCCACCGACCAGCATGGGTGATTGTAGGTGACAATGAAATTCTTGTCGCGCAAAATTTTAAGGCAGGCGTTGATATTTTCGGTGGAATAATCTCCCCTGTTGAAGGCTTCTCCGTCAGGGCGCATATGTACGCGCTTGTCTTCATCCACCGACCAGCGCATCTTTGGGACGCGGTAGTTCACATCAAGCCCGGGCTGGGTGAAGTTTTCCCTGTCTCTCGGATAGCAGCAGAAATGCGCGGTCTCGCAATCGGCATAATCGTCTCCGTGGGTTCTGTTGAAATCGATCTCAAATCCCGGGAGAGTGAGAAAATCCTCGTCGTCAAGCTCGAAGTGAGCAAAAAGACCATTGTGGTCGGTAAAAGAAATGATCGAATAGCCGTTTTCCTTATATATCTTCTTCATTTCTTCGGGCGAGACATATCCGTCCGACCAGTTGGTGTGACTGTGAAGATTTGCTTTGTAAAAATTGCAGTTTTCCGGCAATAAAAATTTTTTCATTTATCTACCTCCGCAGGAATTTTTTCTTCCTTTATAAATATATCTCAATTATATTATCGCAAAAAGCGGTTGTCAATATGTTTTCTTGACAAAAAACGGCGATTTTTCAAAAGTAAATGTGAATTTTTGAAAAAATATTCGCTTATCCCTTGACAAAAAGCTTTTTGAGTGCTATAATTATCGACATAATTACGCAAGGAGACACCTAAAATGATGGCATCAGCGACCAGCTTCGGCATAATTTGCAACGGTCTTATTATCGCTATTATTATTGCATTCGGAGTGATTATTTCCGGCAATACTCATAGCGCTATTTGTCGTGCATAAAACCGAAAAAGTTACTTGTGCCGGGTTTCCTGTGGACAAAAAAGTAATTTTTAAGGCTTGCGGCATTTAGCTGCAAGCCTTTTATTGTTTTGGAGGAAGAAAAAATGCTGGATATCAGAATCGAAAAAACAACAACACCCAAGGCAAAGCCTGCCGACGAAACAAAGCTCGGCTTCGGTAAAACCTTTACCGACCATATGTTTGTGATGAACTACACCGAAGGACAGGGCTGGCACGATGCCCGCATCGTTCCTTACGGACCCATCAGCCTCGATCCTTCCGCCATGGTTTTCCACTATGGTCAGGAAATGTTCGAGGGTCTCAAGGCATATCGCGGCAAGGATGGCAAAGCTCGCCTTTTCCGCCCCGATATGAACGCTAAGAGAGCCAATGAATCCAACAAGCGTCTTTGCATCCCCCAGATTCCTGAGGACACCTTTGTTGATGCCATCAAGGCTCTTGTAAAGGTTGACGAGGACTGGATCCCCACAGCAGAGGGCACATCCCTTTACATCCGCCCCTTTGTTATCGCAACCGATGAATTCCTCGGCGTTGCACCCTCAAAAACATACCTCTTCATCATCATCCTTGCACCCAGCGGAGCATATTATGCTTCGGGTCTTGCTCCTGTCGGCATCTGGATCGAAGATGAATATGTAAGAGCTGTCAAGGGCGGCATGGGCTTTGCAAAAACAGGCGGAAACTACGCTGCAAGCCTTATCGCCCAGGTCAAGGCTCACGATGACGGATATTCTCAGGTTCTCTGGCTCGACGGTGTTGAAAGAAAGTACATCGAAGAAGTCGGCGCCATGAACATCTTCTTCAAGATCGACGGCAAGATCGTCACTCCCATGCTCAACGGAAGCATTCTCCCCGGTATCACAAGAAACTCTGTCATCAATCTCTGCAAGTCATGGGGACTTGAGGTCGAAGAAAGAAAGATCTCCGTCGACGAGCTCATCGAGGCTCAGAAGAACGGCAAGCTCGAGGAAGTCTTCGGCACAGGCACCGCAGCTGTCATCTCTCCTGTCGGCAAGCTCCGCTATAAGG
Organism: Eubacteriales bacterium; assembly: GCA_045532035.1. GTDB lineage: Bacteria > Bacillota > Clostridia > Oscillospirales > CAG-382 > UMGS1052. The sequence continues at coordinate 18,816 of JAZSFD010000042.1, forward strand.
ACGAGGTCATGACAATCGGCGACGGCGGCATCGGCGCAACAAGCCAGAAGATCTATGACACAGTCACAGGCATCCAGTGGGGAACAGTAGAAGATCCCTTCGGATGGTCGGTGATAGTTGAATGAGCGCAAAAAGAATAACAATATTCGCAGGTCATTACGGCAGCGGAAAGACAAATGTTGCCGTAAACTACGCTCTGCGTCTCTCGAACGAGGGAAAGAAAGTTTCGCTTTCCGACCTCGACATCGTAAACCCCTATTTCAGATCAAAGGACAGCGAAAAAATTCTGCATGACGCAGGCATCCGCTTTATCTCGTCGGAATATGCAAATTCCAATGTGGATATGCCCGCGCTTCCTGCCGATGCCTATTCGGTAACTGCAGACAGAGAAAGATTCGCCGTGGTCGATGTGGGCGGAGACGACAGAGGAGCACTTGCTTTGGGAAGATATGTCCCCGATATTCTTGACGAAAACGATTATGAAATGCTTTTTGTCATCAACAAATTCAGACCCCTGACCCGCGACGCAAAAAGTGCCGTTGAGGTCATGCGCGAGATCGAGGATGCAGCGAAAATGCGCTTCACCGCCATCGTCAACAATTCAAATGTCGGCGAGGAAACAGCAGCGCAGGATGTTCTGTCATCGATAGCATACGCAAATGAGGTCTCAGAGATGACAGGACTTCCCATCAGGATGACGAGTGTTCATTTTGATCTTGAAAAGGAGCTTTGCGGAAAGATCGATGATCTTTTCCCCATAAAGCTTTATATCCGCCAGACATGGAAAGCGGAATAAATACGGAATAACAAACATAATATACCGAAAGGAACAAAAGCTATGGCAAAAGTTACATTTGACGAAAACCTTTGCAAAGGCTGCGGTCTTTGCGTCGGCGCTTGTCCCAAGAAAATTGTGAAGCTTAAGACCTCTCTCAACGCCAAGGGTTATCACCCCGCAACAGTTGAAGATCAGGCATCCTGCATCGGCTGTGCTTTCTGCGCAACCATGTGTCCCGACTGTGTTATCACTGTCGAAAAGTAATATAGGAAGGAAGAAAAAGAAATGTCAGATAAAGTCTTGATGAAGGGCAACGAAGCCCTTGCTGAAGCCGCTATCATGGCAGGCTGCCGTCATTATTTCGGCTACCCCATCACTCCTCAGACAGAGGTTGCGGCATATATGTCAAAGAGAATGCCCAAGATCGATGGTGTATTTCTCCAGGCGGAAAGTGAAATTGCCGCCATCAACATGGTCATCGGTGTTGCCGCCACCGGCAAGCGCGTTATGACCTCCTCATCGTCCCCCGGAATCTCGCTCAAGAGCGAGGGTATTTCCTATCTCGCAGGCTGCGATCTTCCCGCGCTCATCGTAAATGTTCAGCGCGGAGGCCCCGGACTCGGCGGTATCCAGCCCTCTCAGGCTGACTATTCTCAGGCAACAAGAGGTGCTGGCCATGGTGACTTCCACCTTCTTGTTTTCGCTCCCGCATCCGTTCAGGAAATGGTAAACCTCACCTTCAAGGCATTTGACCTTGCAGAAAAATACAGAATGCCCGCAATGATCCTTTCGGACGGAACAATGGGTCAGATGATGGAGCCCGTAAGCCTTGAGCAGGGCGTCATCAACGAGCATGACAAATCCTGGGCGCTCACCGGCACAAAGTGCGAAAGAAAGCCCAATATAGTAAACTCCCTCTGCCTCCAGCCCGAAGCCCTCGAAAAACTCAACATTGAGCGTTACGAGCGCTATAAGATGGTTGAAGAAAATGAAGCAATGTATGAGGAATACCGCATGGAGGATGCAGAAGTTTGCATCGTCGCTTTCGGGGTTGCCGCACGTGTTTCCCAGAACGCCATCGACAAGGCAAGAAAAGCCGGCATCAAGGTCGGTATGATCCGTCCCATCACACTCTGGCCCTTCCCCAAGAAAGCACTTCTTGCTGCAGCCGATAAGGTCAAGGCGTTTGTTTCTGTTGAGCTTTCGATGGGTCAGATGATCGAAGACATCGAGCTTGCAACCCGTTGCAAGAAGCCCGTTCTTCTTTGCTCGAGAGTCGGCGGTATGATCCACACCACAGACGATGTCCTTTCCAAGATCAAGGAAGCCAATGAAATCGGAGGTGCTAACTGATGGCTACTGTATTTTCAAAACCCCAGGCGCTGACAGATGCGCCTCTGCACTACTGCCCCGGATGTACTCACGGTATCATCCACAGACTTGTGGCAGAAGCTATTGATGAGCTCGGAATCCGCGGAAGAACTATCGGCGTTGCCTCTGTCGGATGCTCGGTTCTCACATATAATTATTTCAACTGTGACATGGTTCAGGCGGCTCACGGCAGAGCTCCCGCCGTTGCAACAGGTGTTAAGAGATCTGATCCCGAAAACAACATCGTTTTCACCTATCAGGGTGACGGTGACCTTGCAGCTATCGGTACAGCCGAGACAGTTCATTCGGCAGCACGCGGCGAAAACATCACAGTTATCTTCGTAAACAATGCGATCTACGGTATGACAGGCGGCCAAATGGCCCCCACAACTCTTCCCGGTCAGATCACTCAGACCTCTCCCTACGGACGCGATGTAAACACCGTCGGCTATCCCGTAAAGGTCTGCGAAATGCTTTCAAAGATCGATGGTGCCACATATCTCGAAAGAGTTGCCGTCAACAATGTCAAGAACATCCGCGCCGCAAAGGCAGCCATCAAGAAGGCTTTCCAGAATCAGGTTGAGGGCAAGGGCTTCTCTCTTGTTGAAATTCTCTCCACCTGCCCCACAAACTGGGGTCTTACTCCTGACAAGGCTCTCACATGGCTTGAAGAAAATATGCTTCCTTACTATCCTCTCGGAGTTTATAAGGACAAATATGCTGAAAGCGAGGTAAAGTAAGATGGCAACAACTCAGATACTTTTTGCAGGCTTTGGCGGACAGGGAATCCTTTTCTCGGGAAAATTCCTTGCGTATGAAGGTCTTCTTGAGGACAGAGAAGTCAGCTGGCTTCCCTCCTACGGCCCCGAAATGCGCGGCGGTACCGCAAGCTGCAGCGTTATCCTTTCAGACACAAAGATCGGTTCTCCCATCGTGAACGATCCCGACTGTCTCATCGCCATGAATCTTCCTTCGCTTGACAAGTACGAAAGCACAACAGTTTCGGGCGGAAAGATTTTTGTTGACAGCTCGCTTATCGGCAGAAAGGTCGAAAGAGCTGATGTTGAGGCATATTATATTCCTGCCACAGCCCTTGCTTCTGACAACGGACTCACAGGTCTTGCAAACATGATCATGGTCGGCTATCTCATCAAGAAGACAGGAATCATTCCTTTCGAGAACATTGACCGCGCCCTTGCAAAGGTTGTCCCCGCAAGAAAGCAGGATATGCTCGGTGCAAACAAGAGAGCGCTTGAACTCGGCTACAACTACGCCGAATAATTTATAAAAAAATACATAAGGAGGCTGTTGCAATGAACGATCAGCTCAAAGACATTGGCATGCGCATTGCGTGCATGCGAGAAGATTGCGATATGACAGATGTTGAGCTTGCCGAAAAACTCGGTGTTGACATTGAAACCTATCGCTCATACGAAAAAGGCGAAATTGATTTTTCATTCAGTTTCGTATATAACGTTGCCGAAAAACTCGGCGTGGATGTGCTGGACATTATCAGCGGCACGTCTCCTACCCTTTCCACCTGCTGTGTGGTAAAAAAAGGCAAGGGCTTTTCTGTCACCCGCGACGACGGTTATGACTACAAGCACCTCGCATACACCTTCAAGAACAAGAAATCCGAGCCCTTCCTCGTAACTGTGAACCCCGACGACAAAACGCCCGTGCTTCACAGCCACGAGGGACAGGAATTCAACTATCTCCTTTCGGGAAAGCTGACTTTCTATATCGGCGATATTTCATACGAGATCGAACCCGGCGACAGCATATACTTTGATTCAGGAGTGTCCCATGCCATAAAAGTGACAGGTGACGAACCTGCACAGTTTATTGCCGTCGTAGTAAAATAAGTTTTCTCATTTACGAAAGGACGGTAATTCCCAATGCCAATATACGAAAAATTCGTGGGCGCACACAGAGACGATTTTCTTTCTCTCAAGGATGCCCAGAAAAACTATAAGCTCACATGGGCTGATGATTTCAATTTCGCCTATGACGTCATGGACGTTCTGGGCACCGAAAAGCCCGACAAGCTCGCTATGGTCTGGATTTCCAAGGATGGCGAAGAACTGAAATTCACCTTCGAGGACATGATGAAAATGTCCAACAAGGTCGCAAATTATCTCCGCTATCTCGGAGTCAAAAAGGGCGACAGGGTTCTTCTTGTCATGAAGCGCAGCCACTATTTCTGGCACACAGTTCTTGCCCTGCACAAGATCGGTGCCGTTATGGTTCAGGCAACATTCATGCTCACTCCCAAGGAATATGTTTACCGCTGCAATAAGGCGGGCATCAAATATGCCATCTTCACAGGCGACGGCAACTGCACAGAACAGTTCGACGAGCGTCAGGATGAATATGAAACGATGCTCCGCAAGATGGTTCTCGGTCACAAAAAGGCTGACGGCTGGCTTGATTTCGAAGAGGGCGTTGCCAATGCCTCGGATGAGTGGGTAAGACCTACAGGAAAAGATGCCATCTATGCCAACGACACATCTATCCTTGGTTTTACTTCGGGCACAAACGGATATCCCAAGATGGTTCTTCACGATTTCCGTTATCCCCTCGGTCACATCATGACAGGTGTTTTCTGGCACAGAGTTGTGGACGGCGGTCTGCATTTCACAATTTCCGACACCGGCTGGCTCAAATCCCTCTGGGGCAAGATGTACGGACAGTGGTTTGGCGAATCGGCAGTTCTTGTTTATGACTTTGACAAGTTTGATGCGGTCGACATTCTCGAAAAGCTTGAAAAATACCGTGTCACCACCTTCTGCGTACCCCCGACAATGTACAGACTGCTTTTGCAGCAGGATGTGAAAAAATACGATCTTTCGGCATTGACTCATTGCTGTACGGCAGGCGAGGCGCTCAGCCCCGAGATCTTCAACAACTGGAAGGAAGCCACCGGGCTTGAGCTTCACGAGGGCTTCGGTCAGACCGAAACTACCCTTTGTATTGCAACCATCTATCCTTGGACAAAGCCGGTTCCCGGTGCCATGGGTCTTCCTGTTCCCGGATTTGATGTACATATCCTCGACGAAGAGGGTGAAAATGCCGCTCATGGCTCAAATGGCGAGATCTGCATCAGAACTCTCAGCACCGACCGTCATCCTTGCGGCCTTATGCGTTCCTACAACGCAAACTCCGAGGACACCGAGCGCGCCATCTATCGCGGATATTACCACACAGGTGATGTGGCTTACCGTGATGAATTCGGACTCTTCCGCTATGTGGGCAGAAATGACGATGTCATCAAGTCGTCAGGCTACCGCATCAGCCCCTTTGAGATCGAAAGCGTCATGCTTGAGCATCCCGCAGTCTTTGAAGTGGCTGTCACAGGCGTTCCTGATCCCGTTCGCGGCTTTGCTGTCAAGGCAACTGTCGCTTTGAAGGACGGTTTTGTCGGTTCGGATGAGCTGACGAAGGAGCTTCAGACTTATGTCAAGAAAAACACCGCTCCCTATAAATATCCCCGTGTGATCGAATATGTTGACGCTCTTCCCAAGACCTTCAACGGAAAGATCCGCCGCGTTGAGATCAGAAACAACGATAAACAGAAATACGACGAAAATAACAAGTAATACAAAAAAGCTGAGCCCAAGCTCAGCTTTTTGTTTCGTTATATTTATATTTATTTATTCTTGACTATCCTCAATCTTGTGTGCATAACATTAACCTGCGACCGTTCAAAAGGATTTTCACCAAGCTCAGCATAAGGATGAGAAAACTGGATAAGAAGAAAGCTTCCGTTTTCATCCGAAAGAGTCAGATTGTTGGAGTAATATGCCGCTGCACCTTTTTTGTTGATGAGCATACATCCTTCATCCCAGTTTGTTGCATCCTCGGAGGTGTAAAGCACAAAACCCTCAAGCTCCTTCGCTCTGCCGTGGAGCACAAAAACGCCGTCAACAAAACCTGTCTGTGGATTTCTGATGCCATGTGCAAGGAAGCAGGGCTCCAGAACAGTCCATGTCTTTCCGAAATCAGAGCTTACCGCATGATCCATATGGCATTCGTCGCCCTCGTTGTAGGCATAGGCGTGAAGAACGCCCTTTTCGTCAAAAATTATCGAGCCATAGCCGCGGCGTGTGGTGTCAAAGGGAATGATACTGTGCTCATAAAAGCTTTCGCCGTCATCATCACTCTTATATACTCTGTAAACATGCTCGGGCTTTGTGCCGAGGAAATTCGGATTACAATAGTGAAGTACATAGATGCTTCCGTCGTGATAGAGCGCGTCATAGGGTCTGCCCTCATAAGGTGAAAGCTCCACAGGCTCTGACCAGCTTTCACCCTGATCGTCGCTTATCATATACATGGGGCTTATCCACGGCTCACAGCAGACGGGGTCGACCTGAGTGTTGCGCAGGCAGAAAGCCACAAGGCTCCGTTTTTGCAGGCAACCACTTTCTCGACTGAGATGGAATAAAGTCCATCCATGAGGGTCTTCTTTGAATATTCAAGCTCATAAACCTTTGAATATGTTTTACCGGCATCGCGGGAAATTCTGTATTCCACAAAGCCGAAAGCTGAATGACCATAAAGCCTCACATTCGAGCAATTGGAATTGAAGTTGATAAACTGACCGGGGGCAAATTCCGCAAGAGCATGGGTCATGTGACCGCTTCTGCCGCGTTTTTCGTTGTCCACATAGACTGTGGGCTCCTCAAGAGTAACTGTGTAGTTTTTTCTGACTATCTCATGGGTATTGAAAAGCATAAAGCAATACTCCTTTCAGGTTGTTTATCTGATTTTAACTTGTTTTTAGATTTTTGTCAATGATATATCTTGCATTTTTATAAATATGTCCGTTTTAGGTATTGACAGAGATGTTTTTGCGATCTAAAATTACATTGAGGTGAAACAAATGCTCAGAAAAAAGATTGAAAACAAAGAAAAGACGATTGGAATGTATGTACAGCTTGCCGATATCAGCATTGCGCGCATCGCAGGCCTTGCGGGATATGATTTTGTGTGGGTGGACACCGAGCACAGCTATATGTCAAATGAAACTCTTCTCGGTCATATAATTGCCATAAAAGCCACCGGCACTCCCGTCATCGTGCGGGCGCCCCAGAACGATCTGACAAGCACAAAAAGGATACTTGAAATGGGCGTTGACGGCATCATCTTTCCTATGATACGCTCGGCAAAGGAGGCAAACGAGGTCATCTCTTATACTCTTTATCCACCATATGGAGAAAGAGGCTTCGGTCCCATGAACGCCATTGATTACGGACTTTCGGATGTGAAGGCGTTTCTCGGTGAGGGTCACAAAAGGCTCTGCCGTTTCATTCAACTTGAACACAAGGACGCCATCGACGAGCTTGATGAGATCATGAAAAACCCATATATCGACGGCTACATCTTTGGTCCCAACGACCTTGCGGCATCTTATGGACTTCCCGGTCAGCCATTTTGCGAAAAGATAACAGAGGTTATAAAAGCAACGGTCGAAAAGCTTCACGCAGGCGGAAAATATGTCGCCATCGCATCGGGAGGATATTCGGATGAGGTACTTGCCCATTGGAGCTCTTTCGGAAGCGAAATGCTGTCGGGAGGCGCAGATTTTGATTTTATCCGCGACGGTGCTGTCAGAAATCGAAAAAATCTTGAAAAATTACACAAATAAATTACAATCCCCGAACTGTGAACAGTTCGGGGATTCACTTATCACCTTTTTGCTATTTTTTATACATTTTTCTGTATTGTCCGGGAGACATACCGCTGTGTTTTTTGAAAGCAGTATTAAAATAGCATTCGTTGGCATAGCCAAAGCGCAGGCTTATCTCCTTGAAGCTGAGATCTTTTTCGCGTATCAGCTCGCAGATTTTTTTCATTCTTTCGCGGTTTATGTATCTTGCGGGAGATATTCCCTCATTTTTGATAAAAAGACGGGTGATCTGCTTTTCGCTAAGATAGCAATAGCTTGAAATGTCGCTGACAGAGATAGGCTGTTCGATATTGTCTGCAATGTATTTTTTCGCAAGAACAAGCCTTTCGTCGGTGCTTTCGGGAAGATTTTTCACAGGGGATTCTTCAAATCCGCAAAGTCTGAAAAGCAAAAGTGCCATCTCAAAGATCCTGTTCAGGCAAAGATGTTCCGAAAATACTGTGGGGGATGCGCATTCAGAAACGACAAAACGGACAGCGGCAAGTATTTCGTCGGAGATCCTTCCGCAAAGAACTCGGTTGGTGTCAAAAACTTCGCTTTTGAAGGTGACGGAATATTTTCTCATGTTTTCGCTGTTTTCCACCGATCTGTGACGCACACTCGGAGGAAAGATCACAAAATCTCCATCGCAAAGCCTCACATTTTCGTCATTCCATTCATATGTCTGGGCGCCGTCGGCAAGTATGTGTATCTCAAAATCTGTATGATGATGAGCCTTGTTATGCAGGATTCCGCGGTCAGAATCCCCCGAAAGCTCCTTGAAATAGCAATTGCGAAGCAAAGAAGCACCGGGGTCAAATGTGGACTGTTTTTTTGCTGTTTGAAAAGTATCTTCATTTTTCTCACCCGAGGATATTCTATCACGAAAAGGCGGATATGTCAACCGATGTCCCAAAAGTATAAGTTTTTGTCTGTGGCACATATTGCGAAAACCGGCTCTTCCGATGTATAATTGATCTGAATGGAGGTATTTTGAAATGGATATTTTTACAACAATGATAACTCCCTACAATAAGGACGGCTCGGTGGATTACGCCACCGCCGAAAAATATGTGGATTGGTATTTTGAAAACGGACTTACAGGTATTTTTGCTGTCTGTCAGTCAAGCGAGATCTTCTTTTTGTCGCTTGAGGAAAGGGCAAAGCTGAACAAGGTCGTGTACGACAGAGCAAAGCTGCTCGAGAAAAAGAGCGGCAGAAAATTCACCGTCGTTTCCTCGGGTCATGTTTCAGATTCTCCCGAAGATCAGGCGCGTGAACTTTGCGCCATTTGGGAGTCCGGCACAGACGCTCTGATTCTCATCACCAACAGGCTTGATCCGAACAACGAGGGAGATGAGGTTTTCATAAAGAACGCAACTGCGCTTATCGAAAAATTACCGAAAGAAGCAAGACTCGGTCTTTATGAATGTCCCCATCCTTACAAAAGGCTTGTCACCCCGAAGATCCTTGAATGGTGTATATCTACAGGCAGATTTGATTATATGAAAGACACCTGCTGTGATGCCGCTGTGATAAAAGAAAGGTGCAAGCTTCTGCGCGGCTCAGGCTTCCGCCTTCTTAACGCCAACTGTCAGACATTCCTTGAAAGTATGCAGGTCGGCGGTGACGGCTATTGCGGCATTATGTGCAACTTCCATCCAAAGCTTTATTCATGGATGGGAGAAAATTTCGAAAAATATCCCGAAAAAGCCGAGCTTGTCCAGTCGGTCATCGGAACCTTCGGCTTTACCGAGGTGGGTCTTCCCTATCCGCTGACAGCAAAATATCACATGAACCTTTGCGGTCTTCCCACCGAAAACATCGCCCGAAACAGAAAGAGCGAGGAGCTGACTGATTACGGCAGAAGCTGTATGCGTCAGATGAAGCTTGCTACCGATACACTCGAAAAAATGCTGGAGGAATAATCATGAAAGGTTACGGTCTCTGGAGCTATTCGCCTTACCGACCGCCGTTTTTTGAGGTGGGAGACATATATATCTGCCGCATCGCACCCGACACCGACAGTATTCATTTTGAGTGGTTACAGGATGGCGGAAATTATAATGTTTTCTGCCGTAAAAGAGGAGAAAAAGACTTCTTTCTTTGCGTCAAAACCGAAAAATGCGAATTTGATATTACGGGGCTTGAAAAGGAAACCGACTATGAGTTTTATGTCGCCTGCGCCGAAAGAAAAAGCCGCACAAGACTTGCGCGCACAGGCGAGCCGATAGGCACGGTCGTCAACTATCTTCATCCCGATGATCCCGTATATTCCTTTTCGGGGGGCTATCTTTGTTCTCCGTCGCTTGTACGACATCCAGACGGCTTTCTTCTTGCATCGATGGATATTTACGGCCTAAATACTCCGCAGAATCTGACCCTCATTTTCCGCTCGGATGACGAGGGCAAAAGCTGGCACTATGTTTCGGAGTCGATGCCGTGCTTCTGGGGCAAGATGTTCATACACAAGGGCGAGCTTTATATGTTGTCCTGCTCAACCGAATATGGTGATCTTATCATTGGAAAATCCACCGACGGAGGCAAGACTTTTGGCGCACCCGTCACACTTCTGCGCGGTTCGAACGCCAAAGGCGGCAACGACGGAATACACAAGAATCCGCAGAACATATATATCCATGACGGAAGAATTTACGAGACCCTCGAATGGGGAAGCTGGTCTAACAAGGAATACGGACACGCCGCCATGGTCATGTCGTGCGACATAAACGACGATCTTCTTGTCCCCGAAAACTGGAGCTTCAGCGCCCCTGTGAAATTTGATTATTTCGTTCCTGAAATTTCCCATCTCAAAAAGCCTATCATGACCATTGAGGGAACGCTGACACAAGCCCCCGACGGCAAGCTTTTGAACATCATGCGCTTTGGGATGAGAGGATATAATCTGGCGTATGAGGTAAACACAAAAGATCACGAAGCACCCCTTGTATATCACAGCCTCAAGAAAATAGGCGTGACCTATTCAAAGTTCATGATAAAATTCGATGATAGCACAAAAAAAGTACTACACAATCGCATCAAAATCCCACGAGGGATGTCCGGAATATGCCCGGAACTTTCTTGTGCTCATGTCGTCGGCAGATCTTGAAAGCTGGAAGATCGAAAAGGAGCTTTACGATTTCAGACACCTTGACCCCGAAAAAGTAGGACTTCAGTATGTTGATTTCAGTTTTGACGGCGATGATATCATCTATCTTTGCCGCACTGCCATAAACAACGCCGCCACTTTCCACGACAGCAATTATTCCACCTTCCACAGAATTGAAAACTTCAGAAATCTCACATGATGCAAAACACAGCTGTTCCAAATGAGAACAGCTGTGTTTCCGTTTTTGTTTTCAGCCCAGCAAAACATCACTTGCAAGCATGATACAAAAGCCCACAAGCAAGGCATATGTGGCACCGCGCTCACTGCCGTGGGCGTGAGTTTCGGGAATCATTTCGTCGCTGACGACATAGATCATCGTGCCTCCCGCAAAGGCAAGGGCAAAGGGCAGAATGATAGTCGATATATTGACGGCAAAATAACCGAGCAATGTGCCAATTACCTCCACAATTCCGGTGAGCATGGCGATAAAGAAGGTCTTTCCGGGCTTCACGCCTGCCGAAAGCATGGGGGCAATGATAACCATACCTTCAGGAATATTCTGAAGCGCAATTCCTCCTGCTATAAGAAGAGCCTGGGAAGTGTCTTCCGAACCAAAACCAACACCCGCAGCAATACCTTCGGGCAGATTGTGTATTGCGATCGCCATGACAAAAAGCATGACCTTGCCGAGATTTGTGTTGTCGTGGGGTTCGATGTCTGCTCCCGCAAGCTTGTGGAGATGGGGCACAAGTCTGTCAAGGAGATTGAGAACGACAGCGCCTGCAAAAATGCCGACAACTGTAATTAGAAGACCCCATTTTCCTCCATATTCGAGCGATGGCAAAACAAGCCCCAAAACCGCGGCCGCAAGCATTACACCTGCCGCAAACGACAGCACTATGTCCGAAAATTTATGCGACAGATTCTTAAAGGCAAAGCCTATGAGAGCGCCGATCACCGTCGCACCGCCCACACCTATCGCTGTCAAAAAAACATATTCCATAATTTATTCCTCAAATACTGCATATTCTTTCATTGATGGCATTCTTATAATATTCGCATCTGTGTTCTTTTGACACAAACACATTTTTAACTATGAATATCAGTTACTTTCATTATATCAGAAAAAACGAAGAATGCAAGAAAAAACTTCTCGCCTGCATTCAATTTGTTTTTCTTACAATGTAACAAAAAAAGTTGATTTTTATTATAATTCAATGTATAATCTAATTATCAAAAAAACTGTCCGCAAAAGATCGGGCAAAGGGGGCTTTTATGAAGATACTCTCACACGACCGTCCTGTCAATACCGCCTGGGTCAGAGCTTTATGGCTTGTAATCGGGATCTTGCTTTTTGCAGGTGGTGTTTTTGCGCTGTTCTGTCATGACAAAAATCTTGTTTCAGCTTCGCGTCCTCTGGGAATGATCATGCTTGCGGCGGGAATCATAAATTTCTCTGTCTGCGAGGGCAAAAACAGAAGGCTTCACGGCGCTCATTGGCTTATGGCAGACGGTCTTGTGGCTGTTTTTCTTTCACTCTATCCTCTTTTCAATCAGATGACACAGCCGCTTACCATACCATTCTTTTTCGGGGTCTGGGAGCTTGTATCGGGAATTCTGAAGCTGATGGATTCGGCAGAGCTCAAAAGCGAAAAAATCAAATGCTGGAGCGGGTTTGCTTTCATCGGCATGGTCGAGCTTTTGTCGGGCGGAATGTCGATGATAAAGCCGATAGACGACCTTGTGGGCATAAACAAAGTAATTGCCATCATATTTTTTGTTCAGAGCATGGGATTCTTCCTTAAGGCAATGATGGCAAAGTATATAATAACCGAATAAGAACCGAGGTTCAAGATGGGTAAATTTGAATTGCATGTTCACACAAAGGAATGTGACATTGTGGCGGCATCCTTTGCCGCCGATATTGTTAGAATGTATCACGATGCAGGTTATGACGGACTTGTCATCACCGATCATTATTTCTGCCATTTTTACGACTGGTTCGCCGATGAGATAAAAGGCCTTTCGGAAAGAGATATCGCAAAACGCAGAATGCGCGGCTATTATGAAGCTCGCAACGAGGGCGAAAAACTTGGGGTCACGGTGCTTCCCGGAGCCGAGGTCAGATTTGACGGCACCATAAACGACTATCTTGTCTATGGCGCTGACGAGGAGTTTTTTCTTGCTTGCCCCGTTCTCAACAGATTGAAGAATGTTGAAGAACTGAAAAGCGTGTTGCCCGAGGAGGCTCTTGTCGTTCAGGCGCACCCTTTCCGCAACAAAATGACAGTTTGCGACCCCACGCCTCTTTTCGGTATTGAAGTTTACAACGGCGGCACCGAGCCTTTTCGCAATGAAATGGCTGAAAGCTTTGCTTCCCATTACGAAAAAGCTATGACCTCGGGCTCGGATTTTCACAGTCCTGCCGCACTTGGACGCGGCGGAATTTTCACCGAAAGCAGAATAACTTGTCCGAAAGAGCTTACCGATGTGCTGAAAAGCGGAAACTATCGCCTGATCAAAAAAGGAGAGATAATATGAAGCTGAAGCTTATGACGAGCAATATCTGGGGCGATTATTTCGGGAATCCCGTGGCTGTACGCGAAGAAGGGCTTTTTGAAGCCTACAACAAATATTCCCCCGACCTTATCGGTTTTCAGGAGGTAACACACGGCTGGTATGATGGAAAGCTGTTTTCGCAGTGGCTTTCCGAAAACTACCGGTTTGCGGGCACCGAGCTTGGCGGATGCGAAAACTATGTTCCGTTTGTTTTCAAAAAGAATGTCGGACTTTCCTATATCGCCAAAGGCTATGAGCTTCTTTGCAATACTCCGGATCTTGCAAAAGCGATAACCTGGGCGGTCTTTGAAAACAAAGAACGCGAAAGGTTCGGTTTTTGCAATACTCATTTCTGGTGGAAAACGGGAGAGGAACACGATATTATCCGAAAGAAGAACGCAAAACAGCTTTCCGAGCTTATGACATATATTTATAAGCATTATAATTGCCCTGTTTTTGCCATGGGCGATATGAACTGCGACCGTTCGGGCGGTATTTTTGAAGTCTTTTCCGATTACGGAATAACCCATCTTTCTGACATTGCCGAAGTTGTCTGCGGCAACGCCTCCTGTCACGGTGATCCAATTCTTGGTGACGACGGAAAATATCACGGCAAAAAAGACAGTCGTCCGATCGGAATGTCGATCGATCATATAATCGTTCTTGGTGATGTGAAAGTCAAAGAATACCTTATCATTGATGATGAGAGTGTTCTTGACGCCACCGACCATTCGCCCGTGATTGCAAGCGTTGAATTCTGATAACAAAAGTTAAGCTATATTACAAACCGATTTTTTAATATGTGAAAAGGCATCGGCTTTCGCCGATGCCTTTTATTGTTTGCCGATTACGGATTGTCAAGATTTGCGGGTGCAAGTCCTTCGGGAATGTCGAGAACAACAGGTTCCTTTTCGGGATCGATGACAATAACGACTGCATTTTTGTCTCCCCATGCTTTTGCGATATAATCCGCAGAGCTGTAATCACAGGTATAGGTTCCGCTTCTGAGTCTGCCCCATGCTTTTCCGAGAGTCTGGATATAGATGTTCTTATCCTGAGTTTCGGTTGAGTTTGCGGGAAGGCTGAGGAGGTTTCCTGCAGCTCTGTCATAGATATTGTAGATAGCCGAGCAATCCTTGTTTTCGGAAAGTGTCGAGCCGCAATAAAGCTGAGAGCCGCGGTATCTTGTGATCGAACCCCAGCCGTAGCCGCCAAGACGGAGCAAGTTGTATGCCGAAATTACATCTTCCGTGATTCTTGTGTAGTTGTCCTTGGCATTTCCAAGCTGTTCTGCCTTGGGAGGTGCGTTGTAGAACTCGATGCCCCAGTATACATATTCCATAAGGTTTGCAGTGTAACGGACATTTCTTTGGATACAGTTGCCTGTTGATGCCGATCTCTGATGAGTGACTGCGGTATCATAGATCTGATACATCCAGTTGTTTTCAACAAAGTAGCCGTCGCAGCCGCCGTAGATTTCAACTGCATTACCGTAGTTTACGGCAGTGCCGTTTTCGTTGTGCTTAAGAACCGATCCGCCGAGCCACGAGAATACGCAGTTTGTAACGGTTACATTCGAGGTTGTGCCGAAACCGATACCGTGACCGCCGGTGAACTTGAGCGAAAGGTTGTCGATGATGATGTTCTTGGGCGAGCCGTCGAAGATGTCGATCTTTTCACCCATTTCGATGGACTTAAAGCGGCTTCCGGGGTTGCCCTTGGCGCTGTAAATGTAAACATCTCCTGCCTTGCCTACCGATTTGTCGGGGAGGTAGGAATAGAACTGGAGGTCGCCGCAAAGCTCTTCGGGACCGTCAAAGCCGCGGGTGTCCTTATTCATGATAAGGCCGTAAAGCTCGTCATAGGTGGCCTCCGAATAATCCTGGAGATCGTGGTCAAAGCCGATAACACCGACATTGATGAGCTGCTCTGTACACTTCCATACATTGGGCCATTCTGTTTCTACCCAAAGTGCGGGATCGGCATAGTTCTTTGCCGACTGGAGAAGAAGCGGCTTGGGGCCTTCGCCGTAGGAACCATAGATCGCACCATGGTGCGAGGTCACCTGTCCGCGGTAAATACCGCCGCGCTCAAAGAGGAATGTGGTTCCTGCCTGAGGGAATCTGACCTTATCCTTGATAGCCGCAGGAGTCTTCCATGCGGTTTCAGGGCTTCTTCCGTCGTTAGCATCATTACCATTTTTTTCGGAAATGTAATATATCACGCGACCCATTTTGTCGCTGTAGTAGGTTTCGGTGTTGGGAGTGTTAAGAATATCCTTCTTCATCTGCTGGGCGATCTGATCTACGCCCTCACGGATTGCGGGAGCGGTGAGAGTTGCCGACTGGTCATAAAGAGCGGGAATGTATTCCTTTGCGGAGGTGCCGCTCATGACATAGGATGCTGCGGCAGATGCTGTCCATGCAACGCCTTCGGGATTGCAGGCTGCAAGGATCTGACCGTTTGCCCAGTGGGAAGCGGTATCCGAGAAGGAAACTGCGCCTGCCACACCTGTGGGAACTCTGCCCAGGAAACGGTTGACCATTGTAACAACTTCAGCGCGTGTGATATTGTTCTCGGGTCTGAATGTGCCGTCTTCATAGCCGTTAACGATGCCGTTTGCCACAGCATAGTTGATAGCTGCGACATATTTGTGGTTGCTTCTTACATCAGAGAAGCCCTTGAGCTTCATCGACGAAGCAGACTCTCCGAAATAGGAGATGCGATAAAGAAGCTCTGCAAACTCGCCTCTTGTGATGTTCTGAGAGGGAGCGATGCCCATGCCGAAATCAACTTCGATTGTATCGAGATATCCGAGCTTCTGGAGGAAGCCGATGTAGGACTCATACCATGCGCCTGCTGCCACATCGTCATAGTCAGCAGAAACCTTGCCCTTGATGTTGTTTTCATCTGTGACAAGTCTTGTAAGAAGAGTGATGGCTTCAGCTCTTGTCATATTGTTCTGAGGAAGGAATGTGCCGTCCTCATAGCCTGCAACATAGCTTGCATTCTTGTTGACCTTAACCTCAACCTTGGAGGTAACGGTAACATTGGATGTGCCGTCGGGAAGCTGATAGATTCCGTTTTCGGAAGAAACTTCCGCGCCGTTGAGGTTGATGGAGGTTGCGGGAATGCCGTAAGCGTCTGTAAAGAGATAGCCTGTGAGCTTCGAACCGTCAAACTGAGGCTCGCAAAGACCTCCTGTGAGCTTGATGACAACATTTGCCGCGCCGTCTGCGAGGGTTGCTGTAGCATCAGCGTTTGTGATAACGATCTTCTTGCCTGTGACAGTACCCTTGCCGGCATTGATTGTGCCACCGAAATTGCCGCCGTTGAGAGCAACAACAACGCTTCCGTTGATAGTAGCACCTGCTTCTGCACCGATAACAGCTTCAGCGATCTCGCCGCCGCCGATCTCAACGATAACATTGCCATTGACTGTACCGCCCAATGAGCCTGCAACAAGCTTTGTGATGTTGCCGTGACCGATCGAGAGAGTTGCGTTGCCGTTCATTGTGCCGTTGCCGACATTTGCACCGACAACAGTACCGATTGTTCCGCCGTCAAGAATAACGGAAGTGTTTCCGTTTACAGTCTTGCCGTTTACCGAACCTGCGGCGAGAGTGTCATATGTACCGGCAACAAGACCGATGCCGGCATTTCCGTCGATCTGACCAACCGCCACTGACGGAGGATCGGGATATGTGATGATGTTGGAACCGCCTGCAACATATTTTTCTGTGCTGTAGGTGTCAAAACCGTCGCCTGTGTTAAGCGCAAAACCGTTGGTGTAAAGATATGCGCCGGGGGCAAGGCGGATTGTTACGAAATTGAGGGTGAGGTCACCCTTGAGGTTGACTTCCGCAACGGGAGCTTCGGCTGTGCCCGAGAAATCAAGAAGATTGCCCGTTGCCTTTGTGCCGATACCCTGAATGGTGATGGGAGCGCGTCCCTCGATATCCTGGAAGTTGGGAAGCGCAATCTTTCCTGTGAAAACGATCTTTCCACCTTCTTTGCCGAGTGCGTTGAAGGCTTCATCGAAAGTTCTGAAGGTCTGGCGCGCCGAGCCTTCGTAATTCATCTTGCCGAAGGAATTAACGAGAGCAACGCATTCGCCGTCAATTACAAGAACCTCAGCCGCTGCGGACGCTGTGAAGGGAACCGCACAAACGACAAGAAGAACTGCAAGTACGAGCGATAAAAGCCTTGTCTTTTTCATGTTCTGCTCCTTTTTTCTTTTTTATACAAGCCACTTTGTGACAATTATATTATATCACATTTCCGTTTTTCACGCAATAGCAAGACAAACGGCATCTTTTACAAAATTACAGAAAGCGTTTTGTGAGAAGTTACAAATTGCGAAGACTAAAAAACGGTCGATGAAAAGCATCGACCAATATGTTCAGATTTCTATCTTCATTTCCTGCATAATAAATGCCACCACCTCTTCGACCTCGATATCCTCGATTCTGCACACGCCCTTTCCGGGATACATAACAATCTGGCTTGTACATGATAAGCTCCCCCTTGTAAAAAACAAACGCGCATTCTGCAACAACCGGACTTACGTTCCGCCGTGCAAACTGCGCGTTGTGATTTCTTCAATTATATCATTATATTTATTATACATCATTTTTTCGGAAAACGTAAGGCTTTTTTCGAAAAACATTTAATTTTATTCTTCCACCAGCTCAAAACAATAAATATTTCCATAGCTCCAGGTGTAATCGCTGCCTCCGGCTCTGT
This sequence comes from Eubacteriales bacterium, assembly GCA_045532035.1. GTDB lineage: Bacteria > Bacillota > Clostridia > Oscillospirales > CAG-382 > UMGS1052. The sequence goes on from JAZSFD010000042.1 coordinate 37,050, forward strand.
CAAAGGTGATATGGAAATATCTTGTTCTGTTGCCGTATTTTATCGGAATGATGCTTCCCCAGCCTCGGAAGCCTCCGTCATCATAGTCAAAGCGCATCTTTGTGAAGCGTTTTCCGTCGAAGGGGTCATAAATTCTGTATTCGGCGCGGGCATCAAAGCTTGAACCGCAGACAAAGCAAAGAGTGCCGTCAAGCATCAAAAGCGAGCCGCCGGTCTCGGCACCGCCGCAATCTGTTCTGCCGATAAATTTATATCCCTCAAAAGCGTTGTCCGATTCAAAGAAGAAATATCGGTAGTTACGGCTGTCACCATCCATGATGGCGCGGCAGATCGACATATACCATTTACCGCTTGTTTCATCGTAGATGAAATCGGGGTCCTCATCGTCAATCTTTCCGAGAAAAGCGTTTTCGTCGCCTCCGTCCGGAAGCTTTTCCATGAGAGTTATATCAAGAACATTCACGCCGTATCTGACATCGCCGTCAAATTTTGCATATCCGAGGATATGTCCGTGGCAGAAAGAGCATACCCAGAGCTTCCAGATATTTTCGTTGCGGTCATACATCATTGATGCCGCCACATCATTCCCCCACATTCCGTCGCCCGCATCGTAAAAGAGAGCTCCCACAAGTTCAAAATCTGCAGTCCCCGGCACCCATGAGAAAATCCCCTGATGACATTCCGCCTGCATTCTTATCGACGCGGTAAGAAAAACCTTTCCGCCCTCAACCACGATCTCGCCGTTTTCATATCTGATCGGGCGAATGTCTGCCTGCGAGATACCGCAGTCGATATAAAAGCTCACCTCCGAAAGAGCAACATTTCCCGAAAGGGTCACGCACGACGAGCTTTTTTCAAAAACCTTGCCGTAAGCAATATCTTTCAGGCTTTCTGCGCGGAAAGTACAGATATACTGTGGGAAGCCGTCCTTTCTAATATAGCAGTCAAGACTGTCACGGCGCGCCGTCAGAACAAAGGACAAGCCTTTTTCAAAAAGGATATCTGTCTCAAAAATTTCTTCTTTTCCGTTTTCGGAGAAAACAAAAGAAAGCTTTCCGTCAAAGCTTTTCAAACCTGCAAAAGTGCGTGCTTCGGGAAGAAGAAAGGAAAAACCGCCCACACCGTCAAGAGCATCAAAGCTCATCTCATAGGTGCAATAAGGCAGATGCCGTCCGATAAGTCTTGTGACAGCGCCTTTGACATAGTATTTCCCACCGCAGATCATTTCGGAAAGACCGTCGGTCTTTTCAATGAAAGGATAGATGTCTCCTCTTTTTTCATTGACAAAATCCTTTGTGAAGCTCATTTTCCCGAGAGGAAGACGAAGATCCTTATAAAAATTTAGTGAAAAAAGTCTTTTTCCGATCATATTTTCAATATTTTTCATGGTATTCCTCCGTGGAGATCTGTTGCTTTTATTTTAAAATCAGTGAACGATTTAGATGAAGATTAATCAGGCAGATTCACTGTCCAAGTAGACAAAAAATCAGGATTAACAACCACTTCTCCCGTTGACCGTAACTTATATTCACCCGGTTGTGCTTTTTCAATAGCTGATTTATCATTCGGTATTGAAAATTCTTCACCATTATTTTGTTTAATAACTATTGTATTGCCATAAACAGAAGTTACTGTTCCCCAAAATTGCTTTTGCTCAACAAACTCATCTTCTTTTGTGTAATATGTCATTCCAACAAGAATAACTTTTCCTTTCAATTCTATTTCACTGAAACCCGATTTGTTCTTTTTCTTAAATAATTTTTTGAACATCGCTATTTCACCTCGCAAAGCTTAAGTATGTTTATTAGCTAAATTTTGAACTTCGTTCAAAGCTAAATTATTTCGCTTCGCTTCATAGCTAAATAACTCCTTCGGAGTAGCTAAATTAAATTCGCCTTATAGCTGACCGAAGATCAATTTAGCTACGAAGTAATTTAGCGTGCGTCAGCACATTTAGCTCGCCGTCAGGCTAATTTAGCTGAATAGATTTAACTTAAGTTAAATCTATTCTACCACAATTAACCGATTCGTGCAAGAAGTGTTTTTCTTA
>JAZSFD010000037.1:0-5610 GCA_045532035.1 Eubacteriales bacterium
GTCAAGTCAGAAGATGGCGCACATCGAAGCGGATATTGCTGCCACCGAAAAGGAATTGGACGATGATGCCGAAAGTATCATTACAAATGAGCGCTATGTTTACATATGCGGCATTCTCAAGAATGCCTACCGCAAGAAAAATGCCGGCAAGCTTTCGACCTCCGACAAGATTGACAAGGTCGTCACAAACAGGATCCTTGCTCTCCCGATTTTTGTTGCTCTTATGTACCTTGTATACACCCTTTCGATCGGCACTGTAGGCAACTGGACAGTCGGTTTTGTAAATGACCAGTTCTTCGGCGAAGGATGGTTTGCACTCGGTATCGGCCGCGGCGAATATGAAGAGGCTGTCGGCGAATATGAGGGTGAAATGGCGAAGATCGACGCGTATGTTTCGGATGCGATTCCCGAAGAGATATCCTGCGCAAAGGAAGCTCTTGAGAATGTCGATCTTGAGGCAGATGATGAGTCGATTGCAGTTTTCAAGGTATATGCCGACGGAAAAGATGCGGTGATCGCAGCTGAGGACGGCTCTGAAAAGACTGTTACCGCGGCGGATTTCGATTCGGCACTTGTACAGTACATCGAAGCTTATGAAAACTCCGACGAGTGGCGTGAAAGCAGAGCTACACTTATCGGTTACATCGATGCGTTTATCCCCGCGGAGGTTGTTTCTCTCATGACAGCTGTGAAAGAGGGAAACATGGAGGCGGTAAACGAATTTGTTGAGAACAATCCCGACCATTCAGGTCTTATGAAGGCAGCACAGGACGGGGAAGAGGCGCAGACCGTTGATTCGGCAAGCTTTGTTGAGGCGCTTTCGGCGCAAGAGCCCGAGCCTTCGGCATTCGGCCCCTTTGTTCCCGGCATCGGAGATCTTGTGACAAGTCTTCTTGAAAAGATCAATGTTGAAGGCTGGCTACAGAGCCTTATCGTTGACGGTATTATCGGCGGTGTCGGCGCAGTGCTCGGCTTTGTTCCCCAGATGCTCATTCTCTTCCTGCTCCTTTCTCTTCTCGAGGATTGCGGTTATATGGCGCGTATCGCCTTTATCATGGACCGCATCTTCCGCAAATTCGGTCTTTCGGGCAAGAGTTTCATTCCGATGCTTGTTGCCACAGGCTGCGGCGTTCCCGGTATTATGGCAAGCCGTACCATCGAGCAGGACCGTGACCGCAAGATGACTATCATGACCACAGGCTTTATTCCCTGCGGTGCCAAGATGCCTATCGTTGCCTTCATCGCGGGAGCTCTTTTCGGAGGCAGTGCACTTGTGGCGGTTTCGGCATATTTCATCGGAGTTGCGGCAGTTATCATTTCAGGTATCATTCTTAAGAAAACGAAGCTTTTTGCAGGGGATGCTGCTCCTTTTGTCATGGAGCTTCCCGCATATCATGCACCCGTTGCAAGAAATATTTTCAGAACCACTTGGGAACGCGGCTGGTCGTTTATCAAGCGCGCGGGAACGGTAATCGTTGCGGCAAGTATCATAATCTGGCTTCTCAACAGCTTCTCATTTACAGGCGGCTTCCACTTTATGACCGAAGAAAACGGCGGCGCATCCGTGCTTGAGGTTATCGGAAGTGCCATCGCATTCCTTTTTGCCCCCCTCGGCTTTGCAAGATGGGAGGCGGCAGTCGCAACAGTTCTCGGTCTTCTGGCAAAGGAAGAGGTTGTGGGCGTATTCGGTTCGCTTTCGTCGATGGCAGATGTTGATGCTTTTGCTGCGGTTGACGGCTCAAACTTCAACGCATTGAGAAGGATCGGCGCTTGCTTCTTCAACAACGGACTTGAAGCCTTCTCGTTCATGATATTCAATCTTCTCTGTGCACCTTGCTTTGCGGCAATGGGCGCCATCAGGAGAGAAATGAACAACGGCAAATGGACAGCTTTTGCCATCTCTTATATGTGTGTATTCGCTTATGCCATCTCGCTTATCGTTTATCAGCTCGGAAGCTTCTTTGCGGGCGGCGGCTTTGGTATCGGAACGGCTGCGGCGATCATCGTGCTTGCACTTCTTGTTTATCTTCTTGTGCGCAAGAATAAGTACGAAGCAAAGTAATTCAGAATAATAAAGGAGGATTTGTTTATGAACGCACCGACTATTGTTGTTTTATGTATCGTGGCTCTTGTTTTTGTCGCAATAGTGGCAAATGAGATACGCAAAAAGAAAAAGGGCAAGTCCTCTTGCTCGTGCGGCGGCTGTTCGGGCTGCGGTATGCAGGGACAGTGCCATTCGCAGGATAAATAATAACAGAAAGATCCGAAGTCATCAGGGCTTCGGATCTTTTTTGTCAGGAGTGCTTTTTCAAGCGTTTCATCAATTGCGCAAAATCATCCGTGTTCATGAAAAATGCTGCGAAAAAGAGACTTGACAAGGCGGCGCAGACAGAAGCTTTCAAGGATACGGATTCCACATATCTGCAAAGGGAAAAGGAGCACAGACAGGAGATTACGGATGCCGCGGAAAAAGTGATGATGCGCAGATAATAGGGCAGAACGCTTTTTTCAAAGCCGTATTTATAAAGAACATACGGCTCGTACCACAGACAGACTGCAAAGCAAGACAGCGCCTGACCGAGGTATATTCCGCCAATCCCCATCCTTTTTCCGAAGAAAACCGAAAGAATGACCGAAAGAAAAAGCTCTGCGAAGGGCTTTATTTTTTCGTGCTTGTAAAGTCCGAAGCTGTCGCGGAAAACAAGGGGAACGCGGCGTATTCCGGAAATGAAAAAGCAAAGAGCAAGGGTTGTCGAGCAGGACAAGGGCAGGGCAAGGGTGGTGCCCAGCCACAGAGTTATCACATCCTTTGCTATGACAAAGAGCAGGGTGGTGCAGAGGTTTATCAGAAAAAATGAAGCAAGGCTTGTAATGCCGAAGATCTTTTCCGAATGTTCCTTTGATGACATCGCACCAAGATTTCCGACGCTGGCAGAAAGAGCTCCGATAAGAGTTACCGACAGCATTCCGGCATATCCGAGCAGCATATTATAGTTTGAATAGACCCCGTTTTGTGCTACACCGAAAAGGGAGACCACAAGAAAATTGTCGACTGTGCGCGAAAGGGTTCCTGCAATATTGGACGGTTGAAGCCTCAGCATTTCAAGCATCAGCGTCTTGAGGTATTTTTTGTCATAACGCTTTTTTGAGCAAAAATCTATATCATCATAAAGCTTTCTCACATAACGGGCAAGGAAGACATCTTGTATCAGCGACAGCGCGGCATGAGCGCAAAGATAGACAATGTAGTTTCCTGTCAGTATCAGAACGCCTGCCTCGACCGCAACACCGATTGCACCGAAAGCGTAAGAGAACAGCTGAGATATGTAATTTTTCTGATCGGCAAAAAGCAAGACCCTTTCGGCAGAAAAGAAATATTCTGCGGCATTTGACAAAATGTATATAAGGAAAACGGCAGTGAGAAGACCGGTGTCTTCAAAGTCCTTGACCATATATTTAAGCTGTGGAACAAGCGCGATGCCGCAGGCTGTTGTGAGAAGTGCCGAAAGGCGGCAGAAAAAGCGGTAGCATTTGAGAAATGCCGAAATCGATATGGTATCTTTTTTTGCAAGAGCATCGTAAAGATGGTATGTCACCGCCGAGGCACACCCGAAATCAAGCAAAGACAGCACCACCGTTATGTTTCCGATAAGGCTTGAAAGCCCCACGAACTCTTTGCCGAGAACGAGAACAAAGATCTTTCTCGAAAAAAAACTGAAAAAGATGTTTATGAAAATTCCTGCCGCCGATGTTCTCAGATTTATGCCTGCTGCGGAGGTTCGGGAGGTTTCTTTTCTCATTTTTAACCCTTTTTTATATCGTTGCTGTCTATATTTTATTTTTTGTCAGTAAAAAATATGAAAGGGTTACATAGCACAAATGTTCCAAAATGTCAAGTGGTAAAATAAACAAATATTTTTCGGCGGAGGGCTTTTTTCTGCTTTTGTTTTGTGCACATCTACAAATTCGAACAAATGTACAAAATATTTCTTGACAAAACGGGAACGGAGTAGTATAATTGCACCATAAACGAACGAGCGTTCGCGACGCTCGATTATTTTTAACAAATCAAAAGAACATTAGTTCAAAGGAGGTGAAAGGTTGAACAAAAGCAAAAAGAAACGCGATCCTTATGAGGCCCAGCGGGAGATCCTTGAGGAGCAGGGATTTTTTGAGTCGGGAGACTATTTTGACGACAACTTCGACGAGGAAAAATGTGCCTATTGCGGAGGCGCCATACAGTCGGGGCAGCTGCGGGCAAAGGTTTATACGACAGGCGATCTTATTCATGAGGAATGCTGGCAGGATTATGCCGAGGACTATTTCAACGAGCTGTGCTGTGCGCTCGAAGACTGACAACAGGGAGGTAAATATGACAAATTACAGAACAAAAAAGGGAAGAGAATTGCTTGCAAAGAATATCGAAAGCTACTTTTCACTGTGCGATGACTCAAATTCGAAGGAGTCTGACAAAAAAACACAAAAGCCCATTAAGCCCTATACTCTTTCGGGTCTGCTGTTTCATCTTGACATGAGCGCGGCAGAGCTTGACGCGCTTTGTGAAACAAGGAAACTTTCGAAGCTTGTTTCGGGGGCAAAAAGAAGAATCGAGGCATATATCGAGGAAAACGCCCTCAACGGAAACCTTTCCTCTACCGCCGCCTTCAACAGCCTGAAGGAGCATTTCGGCTGGAGCGCAAAAGAAAATGCTGTCACTGAGGATGCGGGCTTTACGGTTGAGCTTTCGGAGGATGCGCAAAGGTTTGGAGCATAAAACATGAAAAAGAAGCTGAAAAAGCTTGTGCTTCGCGGAAGCCCCCAGGAAAAGCAAAAGCAGTTTTTTGAAGCGACTGAAAAATATGTTGCCTACGGCGGTGCCCGCGGCGGAGGAAAAAGCTGGGCTTTGCGCCGAAAGGTGATTCTGATGTGCCTGAATTATGAAGGGCTTTGCGTGCTCATTGTCCGCCGAAGCTATCCCGAACTTCGGGAAAACCATATAAGACCAATGAAAAGCGAGCTTTTGGGTCTTGCTGATTATGTGGAATCAAGAAAAAGCTTTGAATTCAAAAACGGCTCGGTCATAAAGCTTGGCTATTGCGACAACGAAAACGATGTGGACAGATATCAGGGACAGGAATTTGACATTATTGCCCTTGACGAGGCAACACAGCTTACCGAATATCAGTTCCAGACCTTCAAGGCGTGTTTGCGAGGTGCAAACGACTTCCCGAAAAGAATGTATATCACCTGCAATCCCGGGGGTGTGGGACACGGATGGGTGAAAAGACTTTTTATCGACCGGGAATACAGAGCTTTCGAAAACCCCGACGATTACCGCTTTATTCCTGCAAGTGTTTATGACAACAAAGTGCTTCTGAGCTGTGACCCCGACTATCTATCAAGGCTCGAAAGCTTGCCGCAGGATCTGCGTGATGCGTGGCTTTTTGGAAAATGGGATGCTTTCGCGGGGCAATTTTTCCCCGAGTTCGACCTGGCGTTGCATACGATTGATCCCATGGTTCCCGACGAAAAGTGCACAAAATATTGCGCCATCGACTATGGGCTTGATATGCTGGCGGCAGTTTTTGTGGCGATCAGTTCAGATGGAAG
>JAZSFD010000143.1:0-23803 GCA_045532035.1 Eubacteriales bacterium
AATTCTTCTCTCATAGTTTCCAATCTCTTTTCTTTCCAAGGCATCTTCCGTCTCCTTCCGACTTCTTTATGCCTTTATTCTACCATAAAATTGTAAACTATGTCCCTTCACATTCTGTAAACTATCTTACCACACTATACAATTTCCCTTCTCCCCCAAAAACGGCAGTTTTTTTGAAACGGCAACACAAACCCGCGCATCAAGACTGACACGCGGGCATTTTTCATATTCTTTTAACCTCTTATGATCCTGTTTCGTTTTTCAACAAGGGTCATAATTTCAGAAACAGTATCGCAAGCGGCATCAAAATCAGCCGAATCGATCTCTTTGGAAAGAAGAGCTATCTTATTCACTATCGCCATTTCCTGAATGCGTGCCCCATCAACAGAATACCTGATGGCAGAGCGCAAAGAATCATAAGCTCTTTCGATCTCACGGTGTGCCCTCTTATCTCCACACTTTTCGAGCACTGCTTTAAGAGATTTCGACGCCTTATCCACAAACCCATTATCAGAAGGCTTGCTTTCAGACTCTTCTTCGACCTCAGTTACCTCATCAGAGTCCGGGGCGGAGGGATCTTCTTCGACATCCTCTTCCGGTTCATCGGGTTCTACCTCTACTGCATCATCGTCAGGCTCGGGAAGAACAAGCACATCCTTGGCTTTTCCGCCATTCCCCTTTTGCTGAGATGCCGGTGACGGATATTTATATTCATTCACAAGAAGGAGCGAAAGCACAACTATACAATAAAGAACAAAGAGAATCAACTGCAATGTAACCGATGCTGCGGGATTCTTCTGGCACATGAGAACAAAAATGAAGCCGACCAGAAATTCAACAAGAAAATATCCAATCGAAATATATCCCACGGGAATGCCGAGGAAATGTCTGATCTTTGACTTTCTGAAAATGAAAGGGGTTGCCACAGTCGCACCCACTGCCAGCGTGAAGAAAAGGCACGCAATCCACGCCGACGCAGGAGCATCAGGTCCCGCAATAGCAAAAAACAGAGTATAAAAAATGATCGCCACCATAAATTCCAGTAAATACCAGAGTATTGATTTTTTGTTCAATTTAATACACCTCGAGATGTGTTTTTTCAAAGCTTTTTTCGAAATTATAGCTACACTCTAATTATACCGAATCGGAAAATATTTGTCAAGGGTTTGCACAAATATGCACAAAAAATCAAAAGGCTATGTACCCTTGAGGTACATAGTCTTCAGACTGTCGATAAAGTATTTTTCAAACAATTTTGAGGGAAACCCCCGGCGAGGGTTTCCCTCTTGCACTTCGTGCAATTCACCGAAGTTACTTCGTAACTTCCACCTGCGCTTTTGGAAGCGCAAAAAAAGGTATTTCGCTCTCTGCGGAGAGCGACCAAAGGCGCTGCGGAAGTTTGCATACAAACTTCTAAAGTTGCTACGCAACTTCCACTTTGAAAACTGCAAGCGGAAGTTTGCAAGCAAACTTCTGAAGTTGCCGTGCAACTTCCATTTTGAAAAAGCTTGACCAAAACTTCCGTTTTGGATTTTGCGACAAGCTCAAGGCTATGTACCCTTAAGGTACATAGCCTTTTAGTTTTATATCTTACTTGCCACGCTTAACATATTCTGTGTGGAGAATATGGTGAGCCTTTTCAGAGCCGGGCTTGCCGAAGAATTCATCGTAAAGGGCGATGACTTCGGGGTTCTTGTGGGATTCGCGGTAAGGAAGATCCTTGTCTGCATCATAAAGAACCTTTGCACGGATAGCCTTGAGGTCTGTATAGTTTCTGAGATACATAGGCTGAACAGGCTGACCGCCGCCGTTTACACAGCCGCCGGGACAAGCCATGATCTCGATGAAGTCGATTTTTTCGCCTGCCTTAACAGCTTCAAGAAGCTGCTTTGCATTTGCTGTACCGCTGGCAACAGCAACATTAACTGTGTGGTCGCCGAGCTTATAGGAAGCCTTCTTGATGCCGGCTGTTCCTCTGACATCTTCAAGCTCAAGCTTATCGAGCTTGACGCCGAGAGTTGCAGCTGCAGTTCTGAGAGCTGCTTCCATAACACCGCCTGTTGCACCGAAGATCGCACCTGCACCCGAACCGATCTTGAAGGGGCTGTCGAAGTCTTCATCGGGAAGATTTGTGAATTCGATGCCTGCCTGCTCGATCATCTTTGCAAGCTCGCGGGTTGTGATGGCAACATCAACATCGGGAAGTCCTGCCGCATTCTGGTGATCGCGCTGTACTTCAAACTTCTTTGCGGTACAGGGAATTACAGAAACGAAGAAGATGTCTTCGGGCTTGAGACCCATCTTTTCTGCAAAATAGGTCTTATAGGTCGCACCGAACATCTGCTGAGGAGACTTGCAGGACGAAAGGTTGTCGGTGAAGTCGGGATAGTAGTGTTCGCAGTACTTGACCCATCCGGGAGAGCAGGAGGTGATGAGAGGAAGCTTGCCGCCCTTGGTGAATCTTTCAAGGAATTCGTGAGCTTCTTCAAGAATTGTAAGGTCAGCGGTGAGGTTCATGTTGTAAACGCCGTCAAAGCCGAGACGCTTGATAGCGGCAACCATCTTGCCTTCAACATCTGTGCCGGGCTCCATATCAAAGCATTCGCCGAGAGTTGCGCGAACAGAGGGAGCTGCACAAATTGCAACGTGCTTTGTGGGATCCTGGAGAGCCTCCCAAACCTTTGCGGTATCATCCTTTTCGGTGAGTGCGCCTGTGGGACAAGCAACTACGCACTGACCGCATCCGATACAAGGCGATTCGGAAAGGGGCTTTTCAAAAGCGCATCCGATGTGTGTGTCAAAACCGCGGTCGTTTGCGCCGATAACGCCAACGCCCTGGTTGTGCTTACAAACAGCTACGCAGCGACGGCAAAGAATACACTTGTTGTTGTCGCGGACGATGTAAGGAGTTGTTTCGTCGAAATCGAACTTATTTGCCTGACCTGCAAAGTGGTACTGATCTGTTACGCCGTATTCCTTGCAGTACTTCTGAAGCTCGCACTTCTGATTTCTGCCGCAGGAGAGGCAGGACATATCGTGGTCGGAGAGAATAAGCTCGAGGTTGAGCTTTCTTGCCTTCTGAACGGCGGGAGTGTTTGTGAAGATTTCCATTCCCTCGCTTACAGGCTGAACGCAGGCAGCGGCAAGAGTTCTTGCGCCCTTGATCTCAACAAGGCAGAGACGGCAGGCGCCGATTGCGTTGATATCCTTCATAAAACACAATGTAGGAATATTTATAGATGCTTCACGGCAGGCTTCAAGCACAGTGGCATTCTTGCTGACTGTATATTCTCTGCCGTTGATTTTTACATTTACTGTATCCAAAACTTTGATCCCCTTTCTTACTTCTTGATGATCGCGCCGAACTTACATTTTTCGATACAAGCGCCGCACTTAACGCACTTTGTTACATCGATAACGTGAGGATTCTTGACGGAACCGGAAATAGCACCGACAGGACATACTCTTGCGCAGGCGGTACAGCCCTTACACTTGTCGGCGATGATCTCAAACTGCATGAGATTCTTACATACGCCTGCAGGACACTTCTTGTCACGAACATGAGCAACATACTCGTCGCGGAAATAGCGGAGTGTCGAAAGAACAGGGTTGGGAGCTGTCTGACCGAGACCGCACAGAGCAGTTGACTTGATGTGATAGCAGAGCTCTTCGAGCTTGTCGATATCTTCCATTTCGCCGTTGCCTGCGATGATCTTGTCGAGGAGTTCAAGAAGACGCTTTGTACCGATACGGCAAGGTGTACATTTACCGCAGGATTCTTCAACGGTAAAGTCGAGGAAGAAGCGGGCAATGTCAACCATACAGGTGGATTCATCCATAACAATAAGTCCGCCCGAGCCCATCATCGAACCGACCTCGAGGAGAGAATCGTATTCGATGGGAGTGTCGATAAGTGAAGCAGGAATACATCCGCCGGAAGGACCACCGGTCTGAGCTGCCTTGAACTTCTTGCCGCCGGGAATACCGCCGCCGATTTCTTCGACAACCTCGCGAAGAGTTGTTCCCATGGGAACTTCAACAAGACCTGTGTTTACGATCTTGCCGCCGAGAGCGAATACCTTGGTACCCTTGAACTTTTCGGTACCCATCGACTGGAACCATTCGGGACCGTTGAGGATGATCTGGCAGATATTTGCGTATGTTTCAACATTGTTAAGAACAGTAGGTCTGTCGAAAAGACCCTTAACTGCAGGGAACGGAGGACGGGGACGGGGCTCGCCGCGGTTACCTTCGATGGAGGTCATAAGAGCAGTTTCTTCGCCGCATACGAAAGCGCCGGCGCCGAAACGGAGCTCGATATCAAAATTGAAGCCCGTACCGAAGATGTCCTTGCCGAGAAGACCATATTCACGCGCCTGCTTGATGGCAATTTCAAGTCTGTGGATAGCGATGGGATATTCGGCTCTTACATAGATGAAGCCCTGGTCTGCACCGATAGCATAGCCTGCGATAGCCATAGCTTCAAGCACTGCATGGGGGTCACCCTCGTCTGCGTTACAGGCAACATACTTCTGTCCGCCGTCCTTTACAAGATCCTTTGCGAGCTGCCACTTCTTACCTGTGGGGAAGCCTGCACCGCCGCGTCCGCGAAGACCGGAAGCAAGGATTGTGTTGACAACATCATCGGGAGTCATTTCCTTAAGAACCTTTGCGAGGGCGAAATAACCGTCGCGGCCTATGTATTCATCGATATTTTCGGGGTTGATAACACCGCAGTTGCGGAGAGCGATTCTCTTCTGCTTCTTATAGAAAGCGGTGTCGTTGAGGGATGAGTGTTCTTCAGAGTGAGCCTCTTGTGCATCAGCCTTTTCGTTATAAACAAGGCGCTCAACGCGGCGACCCTTGAGAAGATGTTCTTCAACGATCTCGTGAACATCATCTTCGGTTACTCTGCTGTAGAAGGTACCTTCGGGATAAACGATCATGATCGGACCGAGAGCGCAAAGACCGAAACAACCTGTCTGGACGATCTTTACTTCATCTTCAAGTCCCATGACCTTGAGTTCTTCCGCAAGCTTTTCGCGGATGGCGACGCTTCCGGACGATGTACATCCTGTACCGCCGCAAATCAGTACATGTGAACGAATCATAGTATTTATTTCCTCCTAATTACTTTGCAATGTTTGTAGCACCGATGGTGTATTCGGTAACGGGCTTGCCGCCCTTGATGTGCTTTTCGATGATTTCCTTTGCACGCTCGGCAGTCATCTTGACATAAGTGACCTTTTCCTTGTCCTTTTCATAAACCTCGACAACAGGCTCGTACTGACAGATGCCGATGCAGCCTGTCTGGGTAACAGCAACCTTTTCTCCGAGATTTTCAGCTGTGATGCCCTCAACAAAAGCATTGAGAACGGGTCTTGCGCCGGCAGCAATGCCGCAGGTAGCCATGCCGACAACGACACGGATGTCGCCTGTTGTGGTGCGGACAGCAATTTTGTCCTGCATCTGCGCTTTGATCGCCATAAGCTCTTCAAGTGACTTCATAATATTATTCCTTTCTGCAAATAAAAAATTAACAATGTTTATCCGCGTTCTGCGGGTATTATTCAACGGAAGCGTATTGCTCCCGGAGATTTCCGTCTATCCACGAAAGAATCTCGGGCTCGGCAAGCGAAATATCACCGAGAATTTCCCGAAGAAGCGCGCACGAAAGGGTGACACTCCCCTTCTTCATGGTGTGGGTAAAGGTGAAATTGATCTCGGGCGAGCCCTGGATCAGGGTTTTCACCGTCTCGACAATATCTCCCAGGGGGATGAAATCGATGTGGTTCTTGCCAAAACGCGCCGTGGTGGTCGTTCCGTGATCCTCACTTTCCTTTTCGGAAACAGAGGTTATCTTCACATCGCCTCCCGTCATCTCGGCAAGCATCTTCAAAAAAGGAATGCCAAGACCGACCTTTCTGGTCTTTCGGGTGGTGAAAAAGGGATTGTCAAGCTTTGCAAGCTGTTCTGCGGTCATGCCGCAACCGTTGTCAGATACCGAGAAAGTGAACCATTCGTCGTCCTCGGTAAGGGTGATGGAAATTTCCGTGGCACCTGCTCTGACCGAATTCATGGTTATGTCGAGAATATAGAGGGAAAGCTCGTCCATTTATTCACCTCCTCCTTGTTTTCCGAGAAGATAGTCAATAAGGGCGTTGCGCACAAGATCTGACGAATAGGGCTCGTCAAAAAGCTCTATCGAAAAATCTTGCTCCGAAATATCACAAAGCCTGTGGGCATCGGAAGATACCATCTTTGAAAGAGATGCAAGCTGCGGAAAGCGACTCACATACTCCTGACAAGCTTCGGCTTTGTTCAGCTCATATGCCGAAAAGCCCGGTTCCGCAGGAAAGCTTCCGAGCACCGAAACGATGCCGTTTGAAGTTCTGTCGATGTGGGCAGGATAGCACACACCGCCGCGCTTTGTTACTTCGTGATATGCCATATCCAACGAAATATCCGCCGCATTTATGAGAAGGAGCCTCTCCTCCCCCGTCACCTCGTCGTTTTCGTCCATTATATACTGATGGCCGAAGACCTCGGGACGGTTTTCATAATCGGGGCGCTTTTCGTCCACATAGCTTTCGAAATCGAGAGCGTCCGAAAGCTTTCTGAAAAGGCAGATGACATGGATATCCTCGGATGTGGTGAGCTCCATGCCCGCCACAGGGATGAGACCGTATTTTTTTGCGTGGTGAAAAAAAGCGGGACAGTTTTTTGCCGTGTTGTGATCGGTGAGCGCCACGATGTTAAGTCCGTTCAGCATCGCCATGCCCGCGATATTTGCGGGAGTCATGTCATCGTCAGCACAGGGCGACAGACATGAATGGATGTGAAGGTCGCAAAAATAGCGGCTCATCGGTCGGCTTCCGAAAGTGTTTTTCCGATCTTTAAGCAAAGATCATACGCACTGTCGGGGGAGGACAAAACAGTGATATCGTTTTCCTTTGCGGCAAAAAGCGCCTCCTCCGAAAGCATGACGCCCTCGGCAAGAAGAATACACGCAGCATCGGTAAGGCTTGCCACCGCCACGACATTTGTGTTTGCCATGATGGTGATCCAGACATTGTCGGCACCGACCCTGCTCATGGCACGGCTGAGAAAATCGCCGACATACACACCTGAAATCTCGGTGTCGCGGTCTCCGCAGACCTTTTCAAGGCAAAGCGCCTCGCAAAGCTTGTGAAGAGTCATCCTTCGCCCTCCGTTTTGTCTTCGCTGTTTTTTTCGTGCTGAGAAAGCTTGTCAAAAACCGTGTGGTCATAGCCCTTCTCCACAAACTCGTGGAAAAGCTGACGCATGATAACGGTACATTCGTCAAGTGCCGTTTCGCCTTTGACAACATCCTCGGCAAACGCCATGCAGGTGGGAGCTCCGCAACAGCCGCAATCTATCTTGGGCAAGCCCTGATTTATGTGCTCAATGCGGCTCATCATCTGCATTGCTGTCTGACGGTCTTCTGACAGCAGGTTGTAAGGGTTATATTTTATAAGGTTTTCGCTGAAAAATTCGTCGGGTATCCAATCGCTGGCGGGAGTGTTCGGAGACACGGGAAGATATCTTTTGAGAGTCTGAAGCCGTGCCTGGGCGATATAGGGGTTTTCGACCGCCATTGCACCTCCCACACATCCGCCGTTGCAGGCGTTCAGCTCAACAAAATCGATATTCGTGATGTCCGAATTGTCGATCTGATCGAGAACGCGGATGCAGTTTTCGATTCCGTCGGCAGCCAGATAATGCTCGTTGAAAATGGCTGTCGCCTCGCCTCCGGTGGAAGCCCAGCCGATTCCGATAAGTCCTGTGGAGGAAAGATCGGGCGGCTCTTCGCCCGCACGCTTATCCATTACGTCAAGCAGGGCGAAATATACATCGCGCACCGAAACTGTTGCGTCGATGTGGTTCCGCTCTCCCGCGAAGTTGTTTTTGACATAGCTTACCTTTGCGGGACAGGGAGATATGAAAATGATTCCGATGTCAGAGTCATCAAGCTCGGGGTGCCTTTCGTGTACCCTGCGGCGGGCAAAATATGCCGCGATGTCAATGGGAGGAAGAATCGGCATGATATGATCGCAAAGATATGGATAATTCATGCTGATGATCCTTGATATGACCGGGCAGGCAGAGCTGATGATCGGTTTTTTTACATCCTTGCGCTTTATGTACAGTCTTGTGTAAGCCGACACCATTTCAGCGGCGCTTGCAACCTCAAAAACATCGTCAAAGCCGAGGTCCAGAAGACCGCGGAGAACATAGCTTATGTTATCAAGATTGTCAAACTGTCCGTAAAGCGACGGTGCGGGAAGCGCGACCGTGTATTTGAAGTTGTCAAGGACTGACAAGGGATCGTGATTTGCTTTTTTTGCTTTGTACTGGCATACCCTGATGCACTGACCGCAGTCGATGCACCGCGCCGGATTGATGACGGCGTGACCGTCTCTAATGCGGATTGCCTCTGTGGGGCAGCGCTTGAGACAGGTGGTACAGCCTTTACATTTGCTGACATCAAGTGAAACCGAGTGCTTATACTCTCCGGAGCTTTCGTACCCGGCGTTAGCTTTATATTCTTCTGACATAAACACCTCGATAATTTCAGCAATGACGTTTTCAGAGCTTCACTTTCATGGTGATGACGGTGCCCTCGCCCACCTTTGTGTCGATCTTCATGTCGTCGGTATATTTCTTCATGTTGGGAAGACCCATACCGGCGCCAAAGCCGAGCACTCGGATATTGTCGCGGGCGGTGGAGAAACCCTCCTGCATGGCAAGCGCCACATCGGGAATACCGGGGCCCTTGTCCGAAAGGATGATTACTATTTCGTCATCGTGAACCTCGACATCGGCACAACCGCCGCCTGCGTGGATCACCATGTTGATCTCTCCCTCGTACATTGCAATCGAAACTTTGCGGATAATGTCGGCGGGATAGCCGAGCTGTCTCAGCTTTTTCTTCACAACAACAGACGCTTCGCCTGCCGAGGAAAAATCCGAGCCGTCGACATCAAAATGGAATTTTAACACATCAGACATATCAAGCCTCCGAAACCTTTGAGATACCTGCGGAATAAAGCAGTCCGCACGCCTCAAATGCGCGGAGAGACGAACGCATGACCACAATTCCGCTTTCTTTTGCAAGCTCGATCATGTCGTCGGCCAGAGTCTTGTTTCTCACAAAGACAACGCAAACCATGTCCATCATGTTTGCCGTCCTTATGACCTGCGGATTGACAAGTCCGGTGATGAGCACACCCTGATCTTTCACATAGGCGAGCACATCGCTCATCATATCGCTGCAGCAAGCGGAAAAAACATCTTTTTCCAGTGCTTCCTCACCGCAAAGCAGCTCGGCACCGAGAATTTCTTTGATTTCACGGATCTTCATATGTAACTCCATTCCGCCGCAACTGCCGCTATTTGGGCATTGCGGAACGCAAAATCTTTTTTAAGGTTCTGTGTCAGTCAACGTATTTTGCAAGTATTCCGTCGATATCTTCCTTGGTAAGTCTTCCGTAAACCTCGTCGTTGACGGTGAGAACGGGAGCAAGTCCGCAAGCACCGATGCAACGGGTAGCGTCAAGAGAATATTTTCCGTCGGGAGTTGTGCTGCCGGGAGTAAGTCCGAGCTTGAGTGTGATGCGGTCAACAAGGTCCTGAGCGCCCTTAACATAGCAGGCGGTTCCAAGACATACAGCTATCGCATATTTTCCCTTGGGATTGAGAGCGAACTGAGAATAGAAGGTTGTGATGCCGTAAACTTCTTCGAGAGAAGTGTCCATCTCGTCAGCAATGATCTTCTGAACTTCGATGGGAAGATAGCCGTAGATCTCCTGAGCCTTCTGAAGCACAGGCATCATGGCACCCTTTGTTCCGCGGTACTCGGCGATCATCGCTCTGAGGGCAGCTTCCTGCTCTTTTGTACCGTTGAAATCAACTGTTGTCAGTTTCTTTTTCATAGCGTAATATTACCTCCGTTGCGGTTATCCGCGTATTTTGCTTGTGTCGCAGCACGGTTTGAATTTTTTCACAATCCGTCATGCGTACTCATGTTATTATATCACACGAAACACGAAATTTCAATACAAAACACAAAAATCATCATCAAATATACATAAAAATATATACCTTTTATGTCAAAAGCCAAAAAAATATGATTTTTTTTACTCACAGGTGCAAAATGTTGAAATTTTCACGATATTGTGTTATACTTGGTTATCAAAAAAGTGCAAAGAGGAAAATATGCTTGACACAAAATACACCGACCGCATGAAAAAACTTCTCGGGCAGGATTTCGAAAAATATATCGCAACCTTCGAGCGTGACCGCGAAACGGCGCTTCATCTGAATCGCGCAAAGCTTTCAGACACATCACAAGCCGCTCTTCCCTTCGAATGTGAAAAAATATCCTATTGCGATGACGGCTTTTATTTCAAAGCCGAAAAGCCCGGAAACCATCCCCTTCACCATGCGGGAATGTTCTATATTCAGGAGCCGTCCGCCATGTCCCCTGTTTCCTGTCTTGAGGGAAGACTTCCGTGCGGCATAAAGATACT
Organism: Eubacteriales bacterium; assembly: GCA_045532035.1. GTDB lineage: Bacteria > Bacillota > Clostridia > Oscillospirales > CAG-382 > UMGS1052. The sequence goes on from JAZSFD010000143.1 coordinate 10,554, forward strand.
TGATGCCTGCGCCTCCCCCGGCGGAAAAAGCTCTCAGGCAGCAAATTTTGCTCCCGAAGACAATATCGTTGTTTCAAATGAAATAGTTCCTTCAAGATGCAAAACTCTTGTGGGCAACATCGAAAGGCTGGGACTGAAAAACTCTCTTGTGCTCAACGCCGACACCGAATATCTTTCAAAAAAATTTCCCCGCGAATTTGCCCTTGTCATCTGTGATGCCCCCTGCTCGGGAGAAGGAATGCTGCGAAAAAGCGAGCAGGCGCGCGAGGAATGGAGCGAGGAAAATGTCGCACTCTGCGCCGCGCGTCAAAGGGAGATTCTTGACAATCTTGCAAAATGCGTTGACGACGGAGGCTATCTTCTCTATTCCACCTGCACCTTCTCGACCGAGGAAAACGAAGAAAATGTCGCATATTTTCTCGAAAAGCACAGTGATTTCACCCTTTGCGAGCCGGGTGAAAAATTTGACGGCGTAACCTCTCCCGGAATAGACGAATACTGCAAGGGCTTTGACAGCCGCAAGGTCAGAAGATTCTATCCCCACATATCCCGCGGAGAGGGACAGTTTTTTGCTCTGTTCAGACGGGAGGGCGAGCTTATACCGTCGACAGACTTTTATTTTCCGGATTCATCGCGCCCCCTTTCAAAAGACGAAAAAAAAGCAGTCGACGAATTCTTATCGAAATCGGTCGGCAAAGCTTACAAAAACATCCGCGTTTACAGAGATAATATTCTGATACTCCCCGAAAATATGCCTGTTCCCGACGGTCATGTTTTTTCCTGCGGAGTGAAGCTCGGCGAATGCAGATCGGGGCGCATTGTCCCACACCATCAGTTTTTCTCGGCATACGGAAAGGATTTCAAGGTCAAGGTAAATCTTTCCTCCGATTCGTCCGACATCGCAAAATATCTGCGCGGCGAATCGTTTGAATGTGATGCCCCCGACGGCTGGGCGGCAGTGCTTTGCGACGGAATACCTCTGGGCGGCGCAAAGATCGTGGGAGGATTTCTTAAAAACCACTATCCGAAAGGATTAAGGATAATGTGAAATAAAATGAAAACGGGCGGCTCTTTTGAGCCGCCTCAATTCATTATTCTCCAAAAAACTCCGCTTCCACCGCCGCGCACAGATAGTGATAGACCGGCAGATGAAGCTCCTGTATCTTAAAAGTCTCGGTTTCGGGCACTCTCACTGTCACATCCGACATAGCCGAAAGCTTGCTTTCTTTAGCGCCCGTCATGCACAGTGTTTTTGCACCGCGGAATTTTGCCGCTTTCACGGCGTTCACAACATTTTTCGAATTTCCCGAGGTCGAAAGACCGATGACAAGGTCATTCCGGCGCGCATAGCCGTAAACCAGCTGGGCATAGACCATGTCGGGTTCAACATCATTGGCAAAAGCCGAAAGAATGGCTGTCTGCGCTGTCAGCGACACTGCGGGAAGCGCCCCTTGAAGATTTGCTGCAAAATCGGCTCCGTCCTCAAACATTGATGCGAATTTTTCGGTCTCAGCGCACGAAAGCTTCCGTCTCAGAAGAAAGCCTTTCATCAGCTCACCCACAATGTGATCGCTGTCGCTGCAGCTTCCGCCGTTGCCACAGACATAAACGGTTCCGCCGCGCTTATAGGTCTCGCAGATCAGCTCACACGCCGAATCGATATCCTTTTCGCAAGCGGTAAGGATCGGGTATCTTTCAAAAAGTTCCTGTCTTAAATTCATAATATTTCTCCTTAATCATTCCGAAACTGTCATGGCAAGCGACAGCGCCGCAAGGTCGCCGATGCTCTCACCGAGCTGCGCCGGCACCACCTTGCACACATCATATGCAAGAGGCAGACATTCCCCCCGCATTATTCTGTCACATTCGCCAAAAAGAAGACTTGCACTTCTTGTGAAAATGCTTCCGATGATGATGCGCTGGGGGTTGAGGATATCCACAAGCACCGAAAGTCCGCGTCCAAGCATTCTGCCCGAGGCGCGATAGACCTCCTTTGCAACTTCATCGCCTGCATCTGCGGCAATGGCAATATCGCGCGCATTCACCTTCGAAAGATTTTCGACACAATCGACATATGCCACCTTTTTTCCGTTTTGAATTGCTTCAAGCGCAAGGGTCTGTCCGATCTGAGCAATTCCTCTGCCGCTGCAAAAGCCCTCAAAGGAGCCTATCTTTCCGTAGCCCGAGGGACCGTAGTCGGAAAGTCTTATGTGCCCTGCCTCACCTGCGTTTCCGTTGGTACCCGAATAGAGCTTTCCGTCAAGGATAAGCCCCGCTCCAAGCCCTGTGCCGAAGGTGAGAAATATCACATTGTCAAAGCCTCTGCCTGCTCCCAGCTTCCATTCGGCAACGGCGCAGGCGTTGGCATCATTTTCAAGCTTTGTTCTGATGCCTGTTTTTTCTTCGAAAAATTCCACAACATGAATGTTGTCCCAGCCCGGAAGATTGGGGGGCGAAAGCACAACGCCTGCCTTGGGATCAAGAGGTCCTCCGCAGCTTATACCGCAGGAAACGATGTCCGAATATGAAAGAGAGCGCCTTTCAAGTATCGAATTCATTTCCGAAAGAAATCTTTCGAGAACATCGTTCGGACTTCCGATAGTGTCGAATTTTGCCTTTTCGGCGATCTCCATGCTTTTGCCGTCATAGTTTCCCAGCGTCACGGCGCATTTTGTTCCGCCGATATCAATTCCTATATAGTACATATTCCGTTCCTCAAAAGCCTTCGAACTGATCGAAGCCGCACTTCTTCAAAGCTGTCATATATGCATCGTAATCGATGTCGATGATGTTTGTGAAATAGTGGTTCTTCTGAACCTCGGTTTCGCCCTCAAGAGTCCATTCGATGAGATAGAACTTCTTTTCGCCCTTTTCGATGGGAAGCTGAGCAATTTTTGTCGAAGCGTTTGCAAAAGCACAGCCGCCGCCCGAAAGAACCACCTTTCCGTCGGTTATATTTGTAACCTTATAGGTGAGACCTCGGTTTTCAAGGGTATCGTTTGCGGCATAAAGATCGATAACATCGTTCTTGGGTTCGTCAAACATAAGGCAGATGGGTGCCTGGGCACGCTTGATATAATGATATCCGACCTTTTTAACGAAATAGTAGTCAACAACAGCATCCGAGAACTGAGGCCAGCCGTCGACGATGTTCCACCAGATGATGCCCGAACGACGGGGTTTTGAAAGTCTGAAGCGTTCGATATAATATTTCACTGCCTCACCCTGGGAGATCTGGCTCTGCTTTGCAAAATCGCAAAGATTGTCGGGATCTTTTCCGAACAGGGTCTTAACCTGATCCGCCATGAGCTTTATGCGGTAAGAAAACGCCGCATCGGGACAGGTCTCCATGCAGGCGGCATGAACGAGCCACGAATCCCTTGCAACTCCGTCGGGCTTGTACCACGGCCACATATCCTCCTTGGGAATAAACTTTTCAACCGATTTCGGCGAGGGGCAGGCGTGATAGCCTGTTTCGGAGGCAAAATGGCAGACTGTGTTCTTATAATAATTGCCCTTGAAATAGTCACGGGGACCCCAGAGATGGTCTTCTGCCGTATCTGCACCCGTGCGCATGGTCTCCTCGGTGATATAAGGAGAGCTGGGAAGATAGGGTCTTGTGAAATCGTGCATCTCGCAAAGGCGGGCAAGCACTTCACGCGTCACGATGTTCTTGTCGGGATTGCGAAGCATTCCGCCCCAGGACATATAGGCATAATCTCCCTCGTTGTCCCCTGCCCAAAGCACGATGGATGGATGGTTGCGAAGCTTCTTTATGATAAAGACAACTTCCTTTTCGAGCATATCATAAAATCTCTGCTCCTGCGGATAAACGGCACAGCCCATAGCAAAATCCTGCCAGACCATGATACCGTGTTTGTCGCAGAGAGTATAGAATTCGTCGCTTTCATAAACATTTCCGCCCCAGCAGCGAACGACATTTGAGCCCACATCATAAAGCAGCTCAAACGATTTTTCAAGTCTTTCGATGTCACGGGAATGGAAGGCATCAAGAGGCACCCAATTGGAGCCCATGGCAAAGATTCTCTCGCCGTTGACCTTGAAGCAGAAATCTCCGTTTCCGTCGCGGTCGGTGGTGTTGGTGCGGACAAGCTCGGTGGTGCGAATACCCACATCAAGGTGCTTTGTATCAACAGCCTCCCCCTTGTAATAAAGGGTGATATCGGTGGCGTACATATCCTGTGCGCCCGCATATCTCGGCCACCAGTATTTACAGTTGCTGACACTGATCTCAAGTCTGTTGCAATGAGAGAAGAGCACCTGCGAGCCCTCAAAGGAGGAATCGCCGCAAACGCCCTTGACCGAAATCGAATAATCCTGTGTCTTGTCCTGTGAAAGCTCAAGGGTATAGAAGACCGAAAGATTTGCGCTCTTCTTTTCTCTGTCGATACCGAGGGTGTAGATATATGCATCCTTGATGCAGTCCTTTTTCACTTCTTTGATATATACAGGCTTCCAGATGCCCGACGAAACTATTCTCGGCATGATGTCCCAGCCATACATATGCGCCGCTTTTCTGACATACAGGGAGGACATTCCATAGGTAAGCGAATTGCAGACGACAGGAAGCTCCCATTTTCTCGCCTCGATCATAACGGGCTTTATGTGTACCACAAGCTCATTGTCGCGCTCCTTGAGCCCGCAAAGAGGAACCTCATGGGAAATGTACATATTGTCAACGCTTTTCACAAGAGCGCCGTTGATGTAAATATCGGCTATCGTGTCGATGCCCTCAAAGCAGAGCTTCGCATCACATGAGGGCTTGTCGAATTTTGTGAAATAAACCGTGTGCAGGTTTTCATAATCCTGCATTTTAAGGGTGTTTGTGCCAAAGAAAGGGTCAAAATCTATCATTCCCGCCGCCATCATATCAAGCTCGGTGTTGCCGGGGACCTTTGCTTTGATTATCGAAAAACCCGAAGCTTTGATGCCGTCGATAGTCGAAATGTCAGCACTTTTTTCAACAAAAGCCTTGTTTTCAACCACAGCCGACGAAAAATCGTCAAGGGTCATAAGTATTTTTTCCATAACATAACCTCCCAAAACAAGAAGATAAGTGATATGCAACATATCCTGATTTTAGTATATCTTATATTACTTTATTTGTAAACGCTTTTTTTCGGTTTTTATGTCAGCTTTTTCGGATTTTGATATATAAAATCCGAGATTTTTATTCATCCTGACGAAAGAGAAGCGGATTTTGTAAAAAAATGCGATATGCTATTGCTTTTTTTGCAGTTTTATAGTAGAATGAATAGGTAAAATTTTTTATTTACGGAGATGAACATATGTTAGTATCAGCAAAGGAAATGCTCACCAAGGCAAAGGAAGGCCACTACGCAGTAGGCCAGTTCAACATCAACAACCTCGAGTGGACAAAGGCTATTCTTCAGACAGCACAGGAGCTTAACTCCCCCGTTATCCTCGGCGTATCCGAGGGCGCAGGAAAGTATATGTGCGGTTACAAGACAGTTGTCGGCATGGTAAACGGTATGCTCGAAACTCTCGGCATCACTGTTCCCGTTGCTCTTCACCTCGACCACGGCTCTTATGAGGGCGCGCTTGCTTGTATCGAAGCAGGATTTTCTTCTGTAATGTTCGACGGTTCTCACTATCCCATCGAAGAAAACATTCAGAAGACACAGGAGCTCGTCAAGATCACAGGCGAAAAGGGAATTTCCCTTGAAGCTGAAGTCGGCGCTATCGGCGGCGAAGAAGACGGTGTTGTAGGTTCGGGCGAATGTGCAGATCCCGACGAATGCAAGATGATTGCAGACCTCGGCGTTACAATGCTCGCCGCAGGTATCGGCAACATTCACGGCAAATATCCCGAAAACTGGGCAGGTCTTTCTTTCGAAACCCTTGATGCCGTTCAGCAGAAGACAGGCAAAATGCCTCTCGTTCTCCACGGCGGTACAGGTATTCCCGCAGAAATGATTCAGAAGGCGATCTCGCTTGGCGTTTCCAAGATCAACGTCAACACCGAATGTCAGCTCGCTTTTGCCGATGCTACAAGAAAATATATCGAAGCAGGCAAGGATCTTTCGGGCAAGGGCTTTGACCCCAGAAAGCTTCTCGCTCCCGGCTTTGAAGCTATCAAGGCTACCGTCAAGGAAAAGATGGAGCTCTTCGGCTCGGTCGGCAAGGCATAAGCCCAAATCAATCAAAAAAAACACATTGCGGTTTCCTTTTTTGGGGAAACCGCATTTGTATGTCGGTTTACGGAGAAGAAAAATGACAGATTCGAAAAACAAATACAGGGCAACAAAGCTTGCCTGTTACATGGGCTATATCACTCAGGCGGCAGTAGTCAACCTTGCGCCGCTGCTTTTTGTCATCTTCAGCGAAAAATTCGGCGTTTCGTATGAAATGCTTGCCCGCATAGTTCTTATCAATTTCATCATCCAGATCATCGCGGACATAGTGTCCGTCCGCCTTTCAAGGCACTTTTCGCTGAGAGCTCTTTCGGTTGCAGCCCATGGCTTTTGCGCAGCGGGCTTTCTGCTGTTTGCATTTTTGCCGAAAGCTTTCGGATATATGGGAGTGCTCTTGTCAACGGCAGTTTACAGCTTCGGCGGAGGTATGATCGAGGTGGCGGTGAATCCTGTCATCGATTCGTGCGATGAGGAGATCGGCGGCGAAAAAAGTCCTGCAGCCATTGCCATTCTTCATTCCTTCTATTGCTGGGGACACATTCTCGTTGTGGTCGTTTCGACCCTGTTTCTCCATTTTTTCGGAAATGAGGCGTGGTATATTCTCCCTCTCATCTGGGCAATCGTTCCCCTTTTCAACATTTTCTTTTTTGCATCGGTCAGAATGCCAAAGGGCTCGGCGGAAGGCGGCGGTTTTTCTTTCAGAAAGCTTTTCTCAATGAAGCTCTTTCTGCTGGCGGCAATACTTATGATCGCAGGCGGCGCCTCTGAGCAGGCTGTGGCACAGTGGTCATCGATGTTTGCCGAAAAGGGTCTTGGCATCTCAAAGACCATGGGCGATCTTTTGGGTCCCATGTGCTTTGCCCTTTGCATGGCAATCGTGCGAATAGTTGCAGGACTTCTGGGAAAAAGGATCGATGTCAAAAAGCTTCTTTTGGCAAGCTCGGCTCTTTGTATCATCAGCTATTGCATGATGGTTTTTGTCAAAAATCCTGTTGTGTCGCTTCTCGGATGCTCGGTGAGCGGCATTGCGGTGGCTTTCATGTGGCCGGGCGTTTTGAGTCTCACCTCCCGTGAGATTCCCCATGGAGGCGCTTCCATGTTCGGCGCCCTCGCCTTTTTCGGTGATGTGGGCTGCTCGGCAGGACCGTGGATAGCAGGGCTTGTGTCTGACGGCGCAAAGCTTAACGCAGTTCAGCTTGAAAAAGCCTTTCCTTTCTTCTCGATGCTTGACGGTGACCAGATCGGGCTGAAATGCGGTATATTTGCCGCCATCATATTCCCTGTCATTATGCTTGCGACATTGCCGTTTTTTAAGAGAAAAAAAGATAACTGATTAAAAAATGTGAGAGGTGCACGACAGCATCTCTCACATTTTTGTGTTATTTCAGGATAAGCTCAATGACAGGTGTGATGACATTCGGACGGATCTGGGGAATGGTGAGCACAAGAAGATCGTCTGCAACAGTTCTGCCCTCGCTGAAATGATCGCTCTTGCCCTCGGTGAAGAGAATTTCGCTTCCGTCATGCAAGAATTGCGCATATTCCACCTTGCCTGCAAAGCCGCGAAGCTCAAGGAAAGCATAGGGATATTCCACCAGGTGAACATAAAGTCTCTTGCCGTCAACGCTCTGGGTAGCAAAACAGCCATTGGGGACCTTGAATTCGGGCTCTGCCATGGTGCAGCCGTAGATTGATCTTCCGTTGACTCTCATCCAGTCGGCATAGACCTTAAGCGCATTTTCGGCTCTCGAATCAAAATAACCTCTCGAGGTGGGGCCCACATTCATAAGAAGATTTCCGCCGAGCGACACAGTTCTTACAAGCATATTGATAAGCATATCGGGGGTCTTCCAGCTCATTTCATCGCGGAAATATCCCCATGAGCCCGAAAATGTCTGGCATGCTTCCCAATTCACAAGCTCACCTGTTTCAGGACGCTTGACCCATTCCTGCATCTGATACTGCTCGGGAGTGTAGATATCCTGTTCAAGACCTGTGCGGTTGTCGATCATGATGCCGGGCTGAAGCTTGCGGGCAAGTGCCACAAGCTCCTCCGCCTCCCAGTCATCCTTTCCCTTTCCGCCACGGATGCCGGGATGAGTTCTTTCAAACTCGGGTTCTCCCTCCCATGAGAAGTCAAACCACAGAATGTCGATCTTGCCGTAGTTTGTCAGAAGCTCTGTCACCTGGTCACGCATATATTTTGCATAGCGACGCATATCGCGACCCTCATTGAACTTTTCCCAGCCCTCGTCGTCGCGTCTGGGGTGGCAGTGGTCGAGGGTGTAGTCGGGATGGTGCCAGTCAAGAAGAGAATAATAAAAACCGATCTTTAAGCCCTCGGCGCGGAAAGCTTCGACATATTCCTTCACGATATCCTTGCCATAGGGAGTATTCATAACATTATAGTCGGTGTGCTTTGTGTCAAAAAGGCAGAAGCCCTCGTGATGCTTTGTGGTGAGCACGGCATATTTCATTCCTGCCGCCTTTGCCTGACGCGCCCACTCCTTTGCATCAAGAAGATCGGGGTTGAAATGCTTGAAATAAAGATCATACTTTTCTTCGGAGATCTTTTCCCTGCTCTTTATCCATTCGTGGCGGGCAGGCATGGCGTAAAGTCCGAAATGGATGAACATTCCGAAGCGGTCATGGACAAACCAATCGGTGTTTCCGGGAGTTTTTCTTGTTACATAGCTTGACATATTATAAATTTCTTCCTTTCAGTTCAATTACAGCTTCATTACTTCGTTTGCGGTGTCGAAAATATACCGGGCAAAAACATCAAGGATGTTTTCGGGAACATTTCCGTGAGCAAGCTCAACATTCACAACGCCGTTAAAGCCTGTCTCTTTGAGAGCCGTGATGCATCCCTTCCAGTCTATTGTGCCCATAAAAGGCGGCAGATGGGTGTCGAGATCAAAATCGCTGTCGTGCATATGCATACACTCTATAAGACTTCCCATGCGTCTGATATTTTCAGCGTGTTTTTCTTTGAATTGCACCTGTGCATGACCGAAATCCCAACAGCAGCAAACAGCAGGACTGTTGAAGCTGTCGATCAGTTTTTTGAGATCATCAAAGTTTGACGAAAATCTCGGACGATTCCTATACACACTGAAATAGTCCTCAAATACTGTTTAAAAAGCAATTTTTATGCCACACTTTTTGCCTGATCCACAAGTGGAGCAAAAAAATCGTGGTTGTATTCAAAAGCTCTTTCGGGGGAATATTCGAGATTGTCAAAGTCAAATTCATCGCCGTGGACAACCATGTATTTTCCTCCGGCGGCGCTTGTTGCCTCGATAAGTCTTGAGACCTGCTCTTTCACCGGCGGCTTCCAGGTATATCTGAACATGGGAGAATGGCTCTGATGAAGCTTCAACCCAACCTTATCAAAAATCCGAAGACTTTCTTTCATTTTTTCTTTCCAATCATCGGTGTTGGTTTTTGGAGAGTAATCGACATATTCAAAACCGGCTTTTGCAACAGCCTCCGCAGCTCTTTCAAGGCTCGCACATCTTGTGAGAAATTCAACATTGATTGCGTATTTCATAATCATTTTCCTTTTCTATCTACCAAAAAATTTATTCTCAAAGGCAAATATCTTTTGCTCTGCCTTTTCTATCATAGCCACCGCATCGGTATCCCCCTTTGCAAGCTCTGCCATATATGTGCCCGAAATAGCACACAGCTCGTCATGGACGGGATAATAATTCTGCAAAAGAAAATGGGCGTACCATACAAGTCTGCGTTTTCCGTAAACTCTTGCCGCCTCGCCGGGTACCGTCTCTACCGCAACGCTGTAATGATCTCTCACTGCGCCGATAATATCTCCGTCTTTTGCAAAAACAAGGGTAGACGCCTTGAGATGGGATTCTCCCGTAACCGAATGGGAATCGGTGGAGCCCACTATCGGGATATCACATCCCTGCACCCGAAGGTCGTTATAGATTGCTACCTGCATATTATTTCTTGCCACAGAGCCTGTACCGCCAAGCACCTCAAAAGCATCGCAAAGCCCGTTTTTCATGACCGCTTCACTCATTCTTGATGAGGTGTTCATGTAGCCGACCGACCAGCAAGGGTGAGGAAATATCGCAAAGCCGCCGCTTTCCTTTATCTTTCGGTAAAGCAGAACGCGGTGCAGATATTCGTGCTTGTCAAGTCCATCGGGAATCTCGGTTTCATCGGCAAGCGATGCGGCTTCCCTTTCGATCCTTTCGGGATCGGAAAGATAGAGGTCGTTGACAGAATATTTGCTTCCGATATTGACCATATGGAAAGCTCCGGCATATCTGTTGTGCACCTCCTCACCGCAAAGGATGGTGAAATTCTTCATAAACGAAAGCTTTTCCTTTGCATCCCCGGATGCGTTGTAGATGTGATGATCGGTGACGGCAAGAAAATCGCTTCCCGATTTTCTGTAACAGGCACAGACATATTCCGCGGTATCGTCGCCGTCAGAGGCGGTCGTGTGAACATGAAGATCGCCGCGAAGCGCACGCCTTTCGTAAAGATCATCATTAAGAGAATAGACAAAAAGGTCGATGCCCCTTTTGTGTGCCTCTATTTTCGGCAACCAATGCTCGGAATAATGGGCATACATGGGGTTCTGATGCTTTTCATATTCCTTCGTGCTTATCCTGCTCGCCTGCGAAGAAATAGCGCAGCTTCAGCTCGCCGTTTTGCGGTTTTACAAAAAATGTCTTGCGTGACTTATTATAACCGCGCAAAGTTATCTCGTCATCTATCGGCACATCACTGATATCCTGTGGCACAAACTGCACCTCGTATGTTATATCATCAAAAAAGCCGAAATTTCCGTCAAAGCTTCTGACGGTGATCTCGCTTTCACAGTCAGAAGGCACAACCGACGGAAAAACACTGTATCTTGCAAGATTTGGTCTCATATTTATCGTCCTTTCAGATGCTTATCGTTTCGATTATTTTTTCTGCAATTTTTTCATATCCCTCTTTTGTAAAATGGGCACCGTCTTCGGCAAGAAGATCTGCGTTTTCAAGAGTCACCGAATAGATATCGATGACATCAAGCCCGTATTTTCCAGCGATTTCAAGAGCCGCGGTGTTTCTTTTGATAACGCGCTTTTCTCTTTCGGGATTGGCAAGATGGGTCGTCAGAACGATATATACGGGAGTTTTCGAAAACTTTGTGATAAGAAAGCTTATCATTTCGTCATAATACTTTTTATATTCGGTCTCATCATCAAGATGCCAGCCGTGAAGACCGTTGTTGAAGATAACGGCATCCCGCCTTACCTCCTGCTCGGCAAAAAGAGAAAGAGCCGGAACGAAATATGGATTGTCCAGTGCTTTAGATGTACCGAAGCCGTCAAATTGTATCTTTCAGCCTGTCTTGTCGGTGGCAATATTGCGTGTTCCGACCGAGATGGAATCTCCGATATAAAGAACTCTTTTTTCTTCGGAATTGCGTGCGTGATTTATAATCACATTGTCCCATTCATAAGCCTCAAGTTTTTCTTTTCTGTCTTCAAACTCATATGTAAAGCCGTTCATGACAAAAATCCTTTCCTTGGGAACATTTTATTCTTTATATTATTATATCATGTCAATATCCTGTTTTCAACCGCAAAAAGTATGATAATAATAGCAATTTATATAACAATATTCACAAAAAAAGCAGAGGCTATGGCCTCTGCTTTTTATTCAGACTTTTAATTACTTTGTGATTGTAACAGTCTTTGTGGGGTCGTCCCAGCCTACTTCGCAACCGAAGCTTTCAGCAATTGCTCTTACGGGAACGAGAGTTCTGGAATCAACGATCTGTGCAGGAACATCAAGCACCTTTGCAGCACCGTTTACATAAAGGTTGGTGTCGCCGATGGTAAGCTTAACTGTTGTGTCGCCCTTTGTGGATGTAACTGTCTTTGTAGCGTCGTCCCATTCAACCGATGCACCGAGTGCTTCGAAGATCGCACGAAGGGGAACCATGGTTCTCGATTCGATGATCTGCGCAGGAACATCAAGTGCTTTTGCTTCGCCGTTTGTTACGATTTCAGCCTTACCGATGGTAAGCTTGATTTCTGTCTTTTCTTCAGCAGCTTGCTGACCTGCTACCCACTCAACTGTGGTTTCGCCGGGCTCAAGAGTAACTGTGCCGTTGTAAACAAGCTCGCCGTTAATTTTTGCAACCTTGTCAGCCGAGTTGGACTTAACTTCAAACACACCAACATCAGAAGTAGGAGTGATCATACCACCCTCACCGGAGTGAATGATGAATACGCCGCCTGCTACTGTTTCTTCGGGATATGCGAACTTTGCGGGAGCTTCCATGCCATTGTTGAAGATGATGTTGAGAGCACCCATGATCTCAGGAACGGTTTTTTCTCTGTTAACCTGGATTTTGCCGATCTTACCGCCATTGATAAGAATGTTAAAATTACCACCAATGGAGATACCGGTGTGGTTTTCCATGTAGGCGTCTGCGCAAAGAATGATGGATCCGACTTCACCGCCGTTGATGGTGATGTTGGAATCGCCCATTACGCCGTTTGCAAGAGACGAGCAGTAACCGCCTGCGGCATAAAGGTAGCTTACATAACCGCTTTCGAGGACAAAGTTTGCTTCGTCAACGATCGCGCTTCCATACATCGAAAGATGGAAAAAGCTGTTGAACTTGCTTTCCTCACCGCCGTCCATAATAAGAGTTGCGTTCTGGGGATTGAAGTGAGCAAACTCACCAACTTCAGTATTGATGTCCTTGAAGGTAACATCGCCGTTGAAGACGACGCCTGCGCTCTTGTTAACGGTGAGGAGAGAATCGGAGTTCACGCCTGCGATGGTAACCATACCTTCCCAAGCGGGAGCCTTGAAGGAAGTGATGTTGTAAGTACCGTAAACATAAACTGTACCGTCCTTGCCGCCGAAAGCAGCAATTGCTTCTTCAAGTTTGCCGAAAGGATCGTCCTCGGTACCCTTACCTGTTGCGCCTTCTTCTACCCAGTAAGCAAGCTCTTCATCAGCGCTTACAGCAAAAGAAGCCATCGAAAGTACGAGCATTACTGCAAGTACAGCGGATAAAATTTTCTTTGTCAT
>JAZSFD010000058.1:0-1767 GCA_045532035.1 Eubacteriales bacterium
AGTTATAAATGTATTTCTTAACGGGACGATGTGGGCATCGTCCCCTACAATTATTGCAAACGCTCATCTGTCAGTGGTGGATGAGGCGTTGGAATCAGATCAATGGCAAAAACTCCAACTCCCTCAGTCGCTTCGCGCCGGCTCCCCTAAAGGAGGAGCCTTATTAAGCCTTTCTCAGTGCCAGCACCGTTTGCTCGTCGGCAGTGACATAAGCCGAATAGTTGGTATCATAAATGACATATCCCGGCTTTGCCCCCGACGGCTTGCGAATATTTTTGACCTTCGTATAATCCACCGCCACATTCGGGATCTTTTTTCCGTTTGAAAAGTACGCAGCAATCATTGCACATTCGGTGAAATCCCGCGCGTCGGGCTCTTCATCGCCGCAAAACATGACAACATGTGAGCCGGGCATATTCTTGACATGGAACCAATAATCGTTCTTGCCTGCGGCAACTGTCGTGACATAATCGTTCTGCAGATTGTTTTTGCCGCAAAGCACGCGGTAACCTCCGCTCGTTTCAAACTCCATGGGAGAAAAGGTGACTTTTGTCTTCTGCTTTGCGACCTTTTTGGAGTGATTCCGCGATGAGAGCGAATCGAGCTTTTTGCCGTAGCCGCAGGCGCGAAGCTCCTCTCTTATCTCCTCAAGATCCTTTTCGTTCTGTGCCTTTGTCAGACTTTCAAAGATGGTGTCGATATAGGCAAGCTCTTTTTCGGACTGTTCCAGCTGAACGGCAAGATATTCCTGCGCCGTCTTCATTTTGTTATATTTTTTGTAATATTTCTGGGCATTCTGGGAGGGTGTAAGATTTATTTCAAGCTCAATTTCCACCTCGGGCATATTCTCGTCGGAATAATCCACAAGCTTTGCGCTTGTCATGCCCTTTTTCAGCATATACATATTGGCGGTGATGAGATCGCCGCATTTTTTGAATTTTTCGCGCTCCCCGCACGCCGCCATGTCTTCCCTCTGAAGCTCGGCTTTTTTTCTGATCCTGCTTTCGGCGTTGGAAAGAAGCTTGAAGATGTCCTGCGATTTCTGGCGGATCCTGTCGCGCAGATCGCGGGCACCGTAAAAACTGTCAAGAAGCTCCGAAAAGCTCTCCTGTCTTGATGTGATTCCGCCTGTGCCGTACTGGAGAATATCGCAGAAGGAAAACTCCGTCACCTCACCGTCGCGGTTCTTCACAAGGCAAGGGGTGAAAACTCCCTTTTCAACCGCCGAATAGACGGCATTGAAATTCAGATAAAAATTGTCGCAAAGACTCTCGGAAAATATCTTCGACAAAGGCGCTGATGTCTCCTTCAGGGTTCTGAAGGTGATCTCCCTCGCAACAAGCGGCGAAAGACCGCAATATGACGAAAGCAGATACTTGTCGCACAGCGTTTCAGTGCCGAAGCTTTCAGTGTATTTTTTCAATCTTTCAAGGAAAGCCTCTTTTGTCACTCCCAACGGGCTTTCGCGGTTTTCGGGAAGCGGAAGCTGTTCATAACGGAAGCCGCAAAGAAGCTTTCGCTTTTCATCCGAAGCAAGCTCCGAGATACGAAGCGCCGAAACGACCTTTTTGTCGCAGTCGCAGAAAATGATATTACTGTATCTGCCTGTTGTTTCAAGAATAAGATATTTTTCGGTGGGAAATCCCAGCTCGTTGTAGGTCGAGATCTTTATTTCAACCGCGCGCTCAAAGCCGAGCTGGGCAATGTCTGCGATCAAACCTCCCGACAGATGCTTGCGCAGAAGCATACAGAACATGGGCGGTGTCT
>JAZSFD010000127.1:0-4626 GCA_045532035.1 Eubacteriales bacterium
GAAACAATTTAGCTATGGAACGATAGTGGAATAATTTAGCTTTGCAACTTGTTGCAAAATTTAGCTAAAAACGATGCCCTTCATCGACCCGAAAACGGACAGATGTGGGCATCTGTCCCTACAATATTGCGGCACATTGACCACATCGTACACTGATTTTAGAATATCTGACAGAGCAAGAAATGAAAACGAAAGGGAACAAAATGGACAGATTCAAGCTTGTATCTCCTTTTGCCCCCATGGGTGACCAACCCCGGGCGATTGAAGATCTGACCCGCGGCGTGCTTTCGGGAGAAAAATGCCAGACACTTCTCGGAGTCACGGGCTCGGGAAAGACTTTTACCATGGCGAATATAATCGCCAATGTCAACCGCCCGACCCTTGTGCTTGCCCACAACAAGACCCTTGCGGCACAGCTCTGCTCTGAATTCAAGGAGTTTTTTCCCGAAAATGCGGTGGAGTATTTTGTTTCCTATTACGATTACTATCAGCCCGAGGCATATATTCCGGGCAAGGACACCTATATCGAAAAGGACAGCTCGATAAACGATGAGATCGATAAGCTCCGCCACAGCGCCACATCAGCTCTTTTTGAACGCAGAGATGTTATAGTGGTATCAAGTGTTTCGTGCATCTATTCGCTCGGTGATCCCGAGGAATACAAGCGCTCGGTGCTTGCTCTGCGCCCCGGAGCCGAAATGTCAAGGGATGAGTTTGTGGTAAAGCTTGTTGATATGCACTATGAGCGCAACGACCTGCTTTTTGAGCGAAACAAGTTTAGGATCCGCGGAGATACCGTTGAGATCTGTCTTTCCACCGAAACGACGGTGGGTATAAGGGTCGAATTTTTCGGGGATGAGATCGATGCGGTTTCTGAGTTCAACCCTGTGACAGGTGCTTGCATCCGACCGCTGTCATATGCCGCGGTCTATCCTGCCACCCACTATATCACCGCCGCCGAAAAGCGTGATATTGCCCTTGCGCAGATACGCGCCGAAATGGAGGAACGCGAGGCATACTTCAAGGCACAGAACAAATATATCGAGGCTCAGCGCATCCGCGAGCGTACCCTTTATGACATGGAAATGATTTCCGAGATCGGCTATTGCTCGGGAGTTGAAAACTATTCGAGAGTTCTTGAGGGCAGAGCGGCGGGCAGTCAGCCTCATACTCTCATGGATTATTTCCCTAAGGATTTTCTGCTTTTCGTGGATGAATCCCATGTGACCCTGCCGCAGGTGCGCGGTATGTTCGGAGGAGATTTTTCAAGAAAGAAAAATCTTGTGGAATACGGCTTCCGTCTGCCGTCGGCATTTGACAACAGACCCTTGCGCTTCGAGGAATTTGAAGAAAAGCTCAATCAGACAATTTTTGTCAGCGCAACCCCCGGTGAGTATGAAAAGGAGCACAGCGGCACCATTGCCGAACAGCTCATCCGTCCCACGGGACTTGTGGATCCCGAGGTCGAGGTGCGCCCGATAGACGGACAGATCGACGATCTTATCGGGGAGATAAGAGTCCGTGCCGAAAAGGACGAAAGAGTGCTTGTGACAACTCTTACCAAAAAAATGGCGGAGGATCTGACAGAATACCTTGAGGAAAACGAAATAAAATGCCGCTATATGCATTTCGGCATCGATACCATAGAGCGAATGGAGATCATCCGCGATCTCAGGCTCGGAGTTTTTGATGTTCTCATCGGAATAAATCTTCTGCGTGAGGGACTTGATATTCCCGAGGTGTCTCTTGTGGCGATTCTTGATGCCGATAAAGAAGGCTTCTTGCGAAGCGAAACCTCGCTTATCCAGACTGTGGGACGTGCCGCGCGAAATTCGCAGGGTAAGGTCATCATGTATGCCGATGTGGTGACAGGCTCAATGAAACGCGCCATTTCCGAGACAAACCGCCGTCGCAAAAAACAGCAGGAATATAACGAAATTCACGGCATCATCCCGCAGACTATCAAAAAGGAAGTCCGCGACATCATTGAAATTTCTGCAAAGCCCGACAAGAAGGCAAAAAAGGTCATGTCCGACCGCGAAAAGCAGGCTCTTATCGCGTCCCTGCGCTCCGAAATGAAGGAATGCGCCGCGCGGCTTGATTTCGAACGGGCGGCATACCTGCGCGACGAGATTGTCCGCCTTTCGGCAAGGGAAGAAAAAAACAAGAAATAATCGAACAACATTTTCCTTTTTGAGTCGAATATTTAAAAAAGCAAAAAGGATAGCTGCATTTATCACATCACAGCCGAGTGGAAAAAAGCCGGGGAATACGGCGGTTCTGCCGAATACAGCTTTTATGCGGAATATGACAAAAGTGCGAGAGGGACGATTGTTCCTCTCGCAATTGTTTTTGCTATTGACTAAATCCCAACTCCTTCCGTCACGGCTTCGCCGTGCCACCTCACTTGGGAGGGAGGCTGAAAAAAGGCTCCTCCTTCGGGGGAGCTGTCGCGAAGCGAGACTGAGGGAGTCGGAGTTTTTGCAACGAAAAAGAGATTGCAAAAACCATCAAAAAACCAAAAACTTGACTTCTTTTCAAATAAATGATATAATAAACATATATGTGTGATTTTTCAAGAAAGGAGCGGCACGCTTTGAACGACACCGAAAACAAAGAAAAAGAGCAACAGGGCAGAGCGGATGCCGCCCACACTGTTCCCAAAAAGACAAAGCTTTCAAAGAAAGAAAAGAAAGCACTTTTGAAGCTTTATCGCCGAGGACGGGTATCTGACGAATATCTTTTTTCCCGCGGCATTTCGGAATGGGATTTTTCCTATTTTTATCAGTGCTCGCGCAAAAACGGACTTTCGATAAAGGACAGTCTTTATAACGCCGCATATGTTTCGAGCCAAAGAAGATTTGACGATTCAAAAAAGACTGTTTCAAAGGAACTGGAAAATGCCTTTTCACACCCCAAGGGTTGGTATGGCGATCGCTCAAATGACTGGAACGGTAATTTCTGGTCGGCGGTCTGCTCGTTCCTTGGCAGAATTCCTGTATTTTCTGAAAAAACGGGAAAGTATGTCCGAAAGCGTTTTTCAAAGCTTCGCAAGGGCTATAACCGCGGCACCTCCCACATGGACCGGTCTTACAAGGTCTATATCAACTTTTTCCGTGTTCTGAAAGCTTTGCTCAAGGTTGCAATTCCCGTTTCGTGTTTTGTGCTGTTTGTCGGTTATACCACCGATAAAATAGACAACGCCGCATCGTTGGGAATATATGTCAACGGTGAGTATGTGGGGGCTGTCAGAAATGAAAAAGAGCTCATCGCGGCAAAAGAAAAGCTGGAGGACGGCTTCTCAAAAGAAATCGGAGAGCCCTTCTATTTCACCGATCAGATAACCTGCAAATTTATCAGCGGTTCAAAGGTGAATTTTCTCACTCATGCCGAACTCAACAAGGCGTTGAACGATGCCGCAAAGGGTCAGGTCCGTCCGGGTTACGGCATATATATCGACGGTCATTTTGTCGCCGCGGGCGAAAATCACTCGGTCATCGAAGCTATCATGGCTGATTTTGAGGTTCATGCCGAAAAAACGGCAGGACTGAACGGCTCCGAGGAGATAACAGTTGCCTGGGCGAATGATATTTCTGTGGAATCAAGAAATTTTCATGTAAATCAGTTTATGACCGAAGAGGAGATAAGAGTCATTCTCGGACTTGATCTTGAAGTAAAGGAAGCAGTGCAGACGGTGAGTGTCCGTGATGTGTATTATCAGTCGCTTTCCAAGATCAAAAAGCTGACCGCTGCCCCCGAAGAATCAAAGGTCGTCGTGGGAGATGACAACACTGTTACCATTGACGGAGACGGTCAGAATGTTCCGCTTACAAGCGGCAAAGATTCCTCTGAAATAACACTCGGCTATCTCATCACGAGAATTGAAACTGCCGAGGAGGATGTGCCGTATGAGATAATCGAGATAGAGACCGACAACTTCCTTGCAGGAAGCCGCAAAGTCGATACCTTCGGCAAAAACGGAAGAAGAATTGCCACCTATTCGGTCACTTATGACAAGGACGGAGAGGTGGGAAGAGAGTTTGTTTCGGAGGAGATACTCAAAAAGTCCCAGCCGAGAATCATCTATGTCGGAACGAGAATCCCTACCGAGGAGGAGCTGAAAACCACCGCCACAGGCACATTTATTATGCCTTACAACAACTATCTGTCCTCAAGCTATGGTATCAGGACAGTCAAAAAGTTCGGCACCCGTGAGTTCCACAACGCCTGGGATATCCCCGGTCCCTACGGTGCCAACATTCTTGCCTCCGACGGAGGAATCGTTTCGTATGTGGGCTATTCCTCGGGCTACGGAAACCATGTCATAATCGACCATGAAAACGGCTATGAGACGGTCTATGCCCACCTCAGCCGTGCGACGGTGAAAAGGGGCACCCGTGTCGGACAGGGCGACCTCATCGGCAGAATGGGCGCTTCGGGACGCGTCACCGGCGTTCATGTTCATTTCGAGATCAGAAAAGACGGAACCGCCATCGACCCCGAACTGTTCCTTGGAAAAGTAGAAAAGAAATACTGATATAAAAAGACGAAAGGTTTTGTTACATTTCTCCTCATTTTATCATAAAATTAAGAGGAACCCCCGGCGAGGGTTCCTCTCTTGCACTT
>JAZSFD010000104.1:0-7116 GCA_045532035.1 Eubacteriales bacterium
ATCATCACTACTTCCATTTTAATTTGTCTGTTTTTTCCTGTTACAAGCATATTTTTCTCCTAAGTTTTATGCTTATATTATACCATATTTTATCGTTTTTTGCAAAAAAATGACCACTGACTGGGTTTGTCAGTGGTCTGACCGCAGATTTCTCTGCGGTCTTTTTTGTGCTATAAATCCGATCAAACGAGCTCGATGATCGCCATTTCAGCGCCGTCGCCTCTTCTGGGTCCTGTCTTGAGGACTCTTGTGTAGCCGCCGTTTCTTTCGGCGTACTTGGGAGCGATCTCGTCAAAAAGCTTCTTGACAACATCTTCCTTTGTGATAAAAGCGAGTGCCTGTCTTCTGGAAGCAAGGGTGTTTGCCTTGCCGAGAGTGATCATTTTATCTGCAAGAGCCTGAACTTCCTTTGCACGGTAAACTGTTGTTTCAAGTCTGCCGCTTTCAAGCAAATAAGTAACAAGGCCTCTGAGCATAGACATTCTATGGGCTGTCGGGCGTCCGAGTTTTCTTGTGCCTGGCATTGTAAATTCCTCCTTCGTTCAAATTGTAAGGTAAGCTTACTCGTCTTCCTTCTTAAGAGAAAGTCCGAGCGACTGAAGCTTCTGGATAACCTCTTCAAGAGATTTCTTTCCGAGATTTCTGACACGGATCATGTCTTCTTCAGTCTTGTTGACTAAGTCTTTAACCGTATCGATGCCGGCGCGCTTCAAGCAATTGAACGAGCGAACCGACATGTCAAGTTCCTCAATGGTCATCTCAAATACTTTTTCCTGCTGAGTTTCGATAGCGTCAACAACTGTCACTGCCTTGCTTGCTTCCTCGGAGAGGTCTACGAACAAGGTAAGGTGTTCATTGAGAATCTTGGCGGCCAACGAAATAGCATCTTTCGCGGAGATGGTAGCATCGGTTGTTACTTCAAGCGTGAGCTTGTCATAGTCTGTTCTCGAGCCGACACGGGTGTTTTCAACCGTGTAATTTGCATTGTAAACGGGAGTGTAGATCGAGTCGGTGTAGATCATACCCAAGGGAGGATTCTGAACCTCTGCCTTGTTCTTTTCGCCCGAAACATATCCTCTGCCGTGGCTGAAGGTGATCTCCATGTGGAGATTTGTGCCTTCGCTGACAAAAGCGATGTGGTGATCTTTGTTAAGGATCTCGATGTCTGCGTCACTCTTGATGGTGCCGGCGGTTACTTCGCAGGGACCCTGAACATCAATTACAACAGTCTTTGCAACAGCTTCTGTGAAGAGCTTTGCGGTGATGCCCTTGATGTTGAGAATGATTTCGGGAACATCTTCCTTTACACCGGGAACTACGGATATCTCGTGTACAACACCTGCAATACTTACTGATGTTGCGGCAACACCGGGAAGCGAGCTCAAGAGCACTCTTCTCAAAGAGTTACCGAGTGTTGTGCCGAAGCCTCTTTCAAGCGGTTCGATAACGAACTTGCCGTAAGAGCCGTCTTCTGACATTTCAACAGTAGCAATATTCGGTCTTTCTATTTCTATCATCCAAAAACCCTCCTCTTTCTGTTAAATAAACATTCTGTCAAATACAGTGTGAAACCGTAAATATATGAGGATTTGGTATTACTTGGAGTACAACTCGACGATAAGATGCTCTTCGAACGGGAAGTCGATGTCTTCTCTCTTGGGGAGAGCAGCGACTGTTGCGGTTACGTTTTCCTTATCAACTGTGATCCAAGCGGGAGCCTGACGGTTGTCGAGGTTTTCAACAAGTGCCTTGAACTTTTCAGACTTGCGGCTTGCTTCTCTTACGGAAACAACATCGCCTACCTTAAGCATCATCGAAGGAATATCAGCCTTCTTGCCATTGATGAGGAAGTGGCCGTGAACGATGAGCTGTCTTGCATCTCTGCGGCTTTCGCCAAGACCCATTCTGAATACTACGTTGTCAAATCTGCGTTCGATCATGGTGAGCAGGTTTTCGCCTGTCATGCCTTCCTTAACTTCAGCCTTTGCAAAGTAGTTTCTGAACTGCTTTTCCTGGATTCCGTAATATCTCTTAGCCTTCTGCTTTTCACGAAGCTGGTGGCCGTATTCACTAACCTTCTTGCGAGCTGCGCCGTGCTGGCCGGGAGCTGTACCACGTCTGTTGAGAGCGCACTTTTCTGTGTAGCAGCGCTCACCCTTGGAAAACAGCTTTACGCCTTCTCTGCGGCACTGTCTGCAAGCAGGACCGGTATATTTTGCCATTTTGTAAATTCCTCCTTGGTAAAATTTGTTATGCGGTATGTTCCGCACATATAAGAGTTGTCACAAGCGATTATACGCGTCTTCTCTTGGGAGGACGGCATCCGTTGTGAGGAATGGGGGTAACATCCTTGATCATTGTAACCGAAAGACCTGCGGTTTCGAGAGCGCGGATTGCGGATTCTCTTCCCTGACCGGGGCCCTTTACGAATACTTCAACAGACTTGAGTCCGTGCTCGGTTGCTGCCTTAGCTGCTGTTTCTGCTGCAGTCTGTGCGGCATAAGGAGTAGACTTTCTGGAGCCTCTGAAGCCCATCTCACCTGCCGATGCCCACGAAATTGTGTTGCCGTTTACATCGGTGATGGTAACGATTGTATTGTTGAAGGTAGAGCAGATATGTGCCGAACCCTTTTCAATATTCTTGCGTTCGCGACGCTTTCTGGTTACAGTCTTTTTTGTTGTAGCCTTTGCCATGGGGTAATCTCCTTCCCGTGTAAGAAACGTTCTCTTACACTAAGATAAATTATTTCTTCTTGTTGGCGATAGTCTTCTTGGGACCTTTGCGGGTTCTTGCGTTTGTCTTTGAGCGCTGACCTCTTACGGGCAGATTCTTGCGATGTCTCTGACCTCTGTAACAGTCAATTTCGATCAAACGCTTGATATCCATGGCGATGTTTCTGCGAAGGTCACCTTCAACAGCGTATTCATGTTCGATAACTTCACGAAGCTTTGCAACATCGTCTTCAGTAAGATCCTTTACTCTTGTGTCAGGGTTAATACCTGTCTTAGCAAGGATTGCATTTGAGCTTGTACGACCAATTCCGAAGATATAAGTAAGACCGATTTCGATTCTCTTTTCTCTCGGAAGATCAACACCTGCTATACGAGCCATCCTATTTTGCACCTCTTTCCATAAATTTTCAGTTAGGTTTCGCCGTAAATTCTACGGCTTTTGCGCGGGACAGACCTGAATCGTCCGTGCCGTTTCCAGGGTGAAAAATCAGCCCTGTCTCTGCTTGTGCTTCGGATTTTCACAGATCACCATGACGATTCCGCGTCTTCTGATGATCTTGCACTTTTCGCAGATCTTTTTTACCGAAGGTTTAACTTTCATTTCTTAATTCCCTCCTGATGTGCGTTCAAAGGATCACTTTGCACGCCATGTGATTCTGCCCTTTGTAAGGTCGTATACCGACACATCGACGGTAACCTTATCACCGGGGAGAATTTTGATATAATTCATACGAAGTTTTCCCGAAATGTGAGCTGTGATAACATGCTCGTTCGGGAGCTTTACCAAAAATGTTGCATTCGGGAGTGCTTCCATAACGGTGCACTCTTCAAATGTTATAACATCGTCCTTAGCCAGAACTATCCCTCCAAAATATGCTGTGATGGTTTGTGATTAAAGCTTTGTGAGTATCTCGGCACCGTCTGCCGTGATAACGATGGTGTTCTCATAGTGCGCCGAAAGTCTTCCGTCACGGGTGACGACAGTCCATTCGTCATCAAGAACCACCACCGAAGCTGTGCCCGCGTTTATCATGGGCTCGACCGCGATGGTCATGCCTTCGGCAAGACGCACGCCGCGTCCCGACTTTCCGTGATTGGGAACATCGGGGGATTCATGCAGCATCGAACCGATGCCGTGTCCCACATATTCCCTCACCACCGAGTATCCGTGTGCTTCGACGAATTCCTGAATAGCCGCCGAAACATCTCCGATCCTTGCCCCCGGCTTTGCAGCGGCAAGCCCTGCGAAAAAGCTTTCGCGGCAGACCTTTTCGATGTCACGCGCCTCTTCCGAAACGCTTCCGCAGAAGAAGGTTCTTGCGGAATCTCCGTGGAAACCCTTGTAGAAGGCTCCGACGTCGACCTTTACTATGTCGCCGTCAAGCAGCTTTCTGTCGGAAGGAATTCCGTGGATGACCTCGTCGTTTACACTGATACAAGCGCTGGCGGGAAAGCCCGCATATCCGAGAAACGACGGCTTTGCACCGTGGCTCTCGATATACTTGCGGATAACGCTGTCAACCTGCTTTGTGGTAACGCCCGGTCTGATAACCTCGGAGGCGGCAACAAGCGCGCCTGCGGTTATCTTTCCGGCCTCTCTCATTTTCTCGATTTCGAGCTGAGATTTCAGTTTAATCATAATTGCGCCTCAAAGATCTCACTTTATGCCGAGAGCGGCAAGGGTGAGAGCCGTGGTATCGCTGAGTTCTTCCTGACCTTCAACCGTCTTGAGGATGCCCATTTTTTCATAGTAATCCTTGAGAGGTTCGGTTTCGTTGTGATAGGTTTCAAGTCTTGAAAGAACAACTGCCGGATCGTCATCCTTGCGGATGGTAAGCTCAGCACCGCACTTGTCACAGATGCCTTCAACCTTTGTGGGCTTGTAGACTATGTGATATGTGCCGCCGCAGCCGGGGCAGGTTCTTCTTCCGCTCATTCTTGTGACTATGCGCTCAGCGGCAACCTCGAGGTTGAGAACAACATCGATGTCGACGCCCATAGCAGTGAGAGCTTCTGCCTGAGGAACCGTTCTGGGGAAACCGTCAAGAATAAAACCGTTTTCACAGTCCTTTTCGGACAGTCTGTCTTTGATGATACCGATAACTACTTCGTCGGGAACAAGCGCACCCTGCTCGATATAGCTTTTGGCAGATTTGCCCATTTCGGTACCGTTTTTGATTGCTTCTCTGATAATCGCACCGGTGGAAACCGCGGGGATCGCAAGCTTTTCGCTCACGATCTCGGCCTGTGTGCCTTTGCCCGCACCCGGAGCGCCGAAAAATATGATTTTCATTAAGCTACTCCTAATTCTAACAACCGTAACGGCGATTATTCGAGGAATCCCTTGTAGTGACGCATGGTCATCTGGTTCTCAATTTCGCCTGCAACTTCGATTACAACACCGACAAGGATGATGATCGAGGAGCCGCCGAAGGTGAGGAAGCTGACAGCCTGTGTCTGGGTCGATACCTGCATGATAGCGGTAGCGAGCTGAGGGATAGCAGCGATGATGCCAAGGAAGATCGCACCGATAAGAGTGATTCTCTTGAGAATCTTTGCGATGTAATCCGCAGTGGGCTTACCGGGACGGATACCGAGGATCGAGCCGCCGTTCTTCTGGAGATTGTTGGATACTTCGACCGGGCTGAACGAGATCGAAATATAGAAATAAGCGAATGCGATGATGAGAATGAATGTCAGAAGCGCATAGAGGGGGTTTGCGGGAGAGAAGAAGTAAATAAACTTTTCCCAGAAACTTCCGGTTGCGCTACCCGAAACGCCGCACATCATACCGATAGTGGAAGGAAGTGCTACGATCGAGCTTGCAAAGATGATAGGCATAACGCCTGTCATGTTGAGCTTAAGAGGAAGGTAGGTGTTCTGACCTCCATAAAGCTTTCTGCCAACCTGACGCTTTGCATACTGAACAGGAATTCTGCGCTCTGCGCTGTGCATATGAACTACAAAGAAGATAATGCCCAGTGCGATCACAAGAACTACTGCGAAGATGATAAGCTCTGTGATGAACGCGCCTGTGTTGCCTGTCATGATCTTATCGCCGAGACTCATGAACTCTCTTACGACGATAAGAGGGAGAGAGGATACGATATTAGCGAAAAGGATGATCGAAATACCGTTACCAATTCCCTTGTCATTGATCTTTTCTGCGAGCCACATGATGAGCGAAGCACCGGCAGCATAGCAGGAAACAATGATGAGACCTTCAAAGAATCCGGTTTCTGTGAGAACATCGGATGCTCTGAGGTAGGTGTAATAACCGTAAGCTGTAACGATTGCAAGAGCAACTGTTACATAACGGGTGATTCTGTTGATCTTTTTGCGGCCTTCCTCACCCTGTGCTGCAAGACGCTCGAGAGCGGGGATTGCAATGGTGAGAAGCTGCATAACGATCTGTGATGTGATATAGGGGCTGATCGAAAGGGCAAACACATTCGCTTTCGAGAATGCGTCACCGGCCATGATCGACAGATAACCGAGAGCCGCACCGTTCGCATCAACGATCTGCTTCATCATATCAGAATCGATATAAGGAACAGGAAGTGTGGAACCGAGTCTGTAGATCAAAAGGATAAAGAGTGTGAACAGGATCTTACCGCGAAGCTCGGGGAGCTTCCACGCATTTCTGAATGTCTGAAACACTTATATCACCTCAGCCTTTCCGCCCGCGGCCTCGATTTTCTCCTTTGCAGATGCAGAGAATACAGTCGCCTGAACGGTCAGCTTCTTTGTGATATTTCCATTGCCGAGAACCTTAAGACCGTTAAGTTCTTTTCTGACAACACCGTCGTTGATGAGTGTTTCCAAAGAGATAACGGCGCCGTCCTCGTATTTGTCAAGTTGCTCAACATTGATTGTTGCATATACTTTCTTGAACAAGAAGTTCGAGAATCCGTGCTTGGGGATTCTTCTGTGCATCGGGATCTGTCCGCCTTCAAAGCCGGGTCTTACACCTCCGCCGGAGCGAGCGTTCTGACCCTTGTGTCCGCGACCACCTGTTTTTCCGTTACCGGAACCGGGACCACGACCTTTTCTGTAATTTTTCTTTGCGGAGCCTTCCGACGGTGAAAGTTCATGAAGCTTCATAATTTATGCCTCCTCTTCTACCGAAACCAAATGCTTGATAACAGTTATTTTACCTTCTGTTGCAGGGTTCTTTTCCTGAACAGTTGTATCGCCTATTTTGCGTAATCCCAAAGAATTCGCTGTGGCGATCTGATTCTTTAAGCAGCCGATAAGGCTTCTTGAAAGAGTAATCTTGATTTTTGCCATTGTTGCGTCCTCCTTTGGTTTGATTAAAGTTCTTCGACTGCCTTGCCGCGAGTCTTAGCAACGTCTTCAGCTGAACGAAGACCTGCGAGAGCT
>JAZSFD010000144.1:0-4731 GCA_045532035.1 Eubacteriales bacterium
ATTCCACTATCGTTCCATAGCTAAATTGTTTCTTAAAAAACAGCTAAATTAAATTCGCCCTTTAGCTGACCGAAGGTCAATTTAGCTACGAAGTAATTTAGCGTGCGTCAGCACATTTAGCTCGCCGTCAGGCGAATTTAGCTGAATTCATCTTCGATGAATTCATTATATCACAGTATATTTCAAATATCAATCGCAAAGCACTTCCGTTTTTGCCATATGTCGCAATTTGCAACAAAAAACACAAGCCCAAAACAATCAGGCTTGTGTTTTCTTTGAGGAGGAGAGATGATCAATAAGTAAACATCTGAGTCCAGTAATATCTTCCGTCGGCGCCTTTTGCCACGCCCACACCGATATTCTTAAAGCTCGAATTCAGAATGTTTGCACGGTGTCCCTCGGAATTCATCCAGTCATTCATAACCTCCTGTGCGTTCTGCTGACCCATGGCGATATTTTCACCTGCACCGCGGTAGGCTGCGCCGCATTCATCAAGGGCAGTGAAGCATCTTGAGCCGTCGGGACGGGTATGCGAGAAAACAGACTGTATCTCGACCGCTCTCTTTTGCGCCGCATAGGTGGCATCAGCATCATATGCTACAGGAGATAGTCCGTACTGCGCACGGTAGGAATTGACAAGATCGATCACCTGCTGTGCCATGTCTGACGACGGCTTCTGAACATTTTCCGTATCAGTCTCGGTTTCGGGGATTTCATCGACAACATTGTCGGGAAGCTCGATCTCGACCTTATCACTCTGTCCTTTGCTTGTTGCAAATTTGTCACGCAGGATATCAAGAATGTTGGCGAAGGTATCGGTGCTTCCGGTGTTTTCACAAGAACCGCAGTCTCCTTCCGGAGCAAGCTTGTCGCAGAGTCCGCCTATTCTGCCGAGTATATCAAAAATTTTGCAATCGGATTTTTCCGAAGCGATATCGGCACTGCAGGTATATTGTGAAAGATTACTCAGAATGTCTTTGATTTTGCAATTGCTGTCATTGGCAAACACGGTGGGGATTGCGGGTATGCTAAGCATCGCGCTTGCCATAAGTACAGAAAGAATTTTTTTCATTTTTTTGACCTCCTTTCTTTCTATGGCTCTATTATACAGCGGCAAAATCGATAATTCAATGTCAATAAAAGTAAGCTGAGCCAATCCCCGGGCGTTATGCAAAACACAGGAAAATAATCGCCCGATATCTCATGATTTGTTCCATTTTTTGAAGAAATTGGCGCATAACCGAGTGGAACAAAAACGGATAAATCTCTTTTCGATTCCTTCCGTCGAGGTGAAGTTGTGACGGAAGGAGCAAGAATCAGATCAAAGGCAAAAACTTTCTGTTGCCTTGTATCATCCTCATGTCTGAATCGAAGACAATATAACAACTCCCCCTTGGTCAGCACGCTGACAAGGGGGAGCTTTGTATAAAAGACTATCATAGATAATCTGCTGTTTTGCGGGGTTTTATCCTGCAAGACAGACTTTATATTACTTAACCTTTGTGTTCTTAACCTTGAAAACAGTCCACAGAGAACCTGCAAGGCATACCGAGGAATAAAGACCTGCGAGAATACCGATGATAAGGGGAAGAGCAAACTCCTTGATACTCTGAACACCGAGGATATAGATAAGACCGATGGTGAGAAGAGTTGTGAGGGTGGTGTTTATCGAACGCATGAGAGTCTGATTTACGCTGGCGTTGACCTTGTCTTCAAAGCTTTCGTTCTGCATAAGCTTCACATTCTCACGAACGCGGTCAAATACGATGATAGTCGCATTGATCGAATAACCAAGGATTGTGAGGATAACAGCGATAATATTCGAGCTTACGGGAATCTGGAAGATCGAATATGCCGCAAGAACGATGAAAATATCGTGGCAAAGGCAAATAACTGCCGCAAGCGCCGAGCTGAACTGGAAGCGGATAGTGATATAAAGGAGCATGAGAGCAACAGCAATAACCGTCGAGATGATTGCCGAGCTTCTGAGGTCCTTACTTACCGATTCACCGACACTGTCAACACCTGTTCTTACCACAAGCTCATCAGCTGTAACTTCCGGTTCCTCTGTTTCAGTTGTTTCTGTCTCAGTAGCTTCTGTTTCAGCAGTTTCTGTTTCGGTTGCTTCTGTTTCAGTTGCTTCTGTTTCAGTTGCTTCTGTTGCAGCTTCATCTTCGGTTGCAGTCTCATCTGCAGCTGCATCCTCTTCTGTTACTGTTGTTTCAGCCTTAGTCAGTGCCGCAAACTCTTCCTTAAGCTCTTCCATGGTATAAGTGGGAGCCACGGGATCTTCAAAGTGAAGCTTGAGAGCGGTATCGATAGCGGCAATCTCAGTTTTCGAAAGCTCAAGAGATCTGATAACGATGCCGTCGCCCGAGGAGCGGACGATGTTGATAAGATTTCTGTCCGAGCCGAGCTCTTCAAGAGCGCCGCGGGCAGTATCTTCAACTTCTTTTAAAAGCTCCGAGGTGGATTTATCGGAATTGATTGTATAGGTGATCTCTGTTCCGCCTCTGAAATCAACGTCCCAGTAAAAGCCGCGCAGAATCATCGAAAGAAGACCTGCCACAAGGATCACTGCAGTGATAATGAAAAATATTTTTTTGTTCTGAACAAATTTTACATTGAACTTCATTTTCATTACCTCCTTACTGCTTATCGGCGGACTTTGCGCCGAAGAGTCTGATGTTTGTTACGCCCATGTCGACAAATGCATTAAGAAGCACCTTGGTGATAAAGAGAGCGGTGATAAGCGAGATGATAACACCGAGGAAAAGTGTTACTGCGAAGCCCTGGATCGCACCTGTTCCGAAATACCAGAGAACAACAGCGGCGATAAGAGTTGTGACATTCGAGTCGATGATTGCGGTGAAGGCGCGGTTGAAGCCTGCCTTAACAGCCGCCTTTACGCTCTTGCCTGCGTTAAGCTCTTCCTTGATTCTTTCGAAGATGACAACATTTGCGTCAACTGCCATACCGATGGTAAGGAAGATACCTGCGATAGCGGGAAGAGAAAGGTTGACCTTGAAAAGAATGAGGCAGATGCAGGTGATGGCGATATATGCCACAAGCGCAAGAGCCGAAACAACACCGGGAAGTCTGTACATAACGATCATAAAGAGCATTACAAGGATAACACCGATAACACCTGCTGTCATTGCCTGTGTGAATGCGTTGTCACCGAGAGATGCACCGACTGTACGGGTCTCAATTGCGGTAAGCTCGCAGGGAAGATTACCCGACGAGATGAGGTTTGCAAGGTCTGCGGCGCTCTTGGCATCGAAATCGCCCGAAATAATACATTCGGTAGCGTTGATTTCTTCGTTTGCCACGGGCGCGCTGATGATTTCATCATCAAGGAGAATATAGATGGGAGAGCCGGATGCCGAAGTGATTCTTGTGGCATCTGCAAAGCTCTGTCTTGCGCTGTCGTCAAGCTGGAGAGCAACAACATGGTTGAGAGTCTGGTCTGTGGTGGCAACAGCGTTCTTTACCTGGTCGCCGGTGAGAACCTCAACATATTCGCCCTCTTCTGTGAGATAGAAGAAAGTGAGCTGAGCGGTCTTGCCCATGAGCTCAAGAGCTTCCTCCGCATCGTCAACGTCGGGAATGTCAACACGAACGCGGTTTTTGCCGGCTGTGTTGAGTCTTACGACCTGAGCTTCGGTATAGTTTGCGTTGGTGGCGCGTCTGCCAAGAATTGCAACCACCGCATCCATATCGGAATCGGTGATACCGTCGATAACTGTTTCCTGAGGAACGGTGGGGTCAAGGGTATCGGTGGTGGGAGCCTGCGCTTCCATGCCCTCTTTTGCGTTAGCCTCAAAGGTGATTGATGTTCCGCCGACCAGGTCAAGACCCATGATTACGGAACCCTCTTCAAAAATGCTTTTGAGTCCTCCGTCTCCGATACGAACGCCATAGCATACCATCGAAACGAGAAGTACTATGACAAGCATCATGAGAATGAAGACGCTTGCGCTTTTTTTCATTGTTTTGCATCCTTTCTGCATTTTTACTTCTTTCGGGAAAGACTTTTTGCGGCACACGCCGAAAAAAGCCAAAATTCCCATTAATGTATATTATATCAATTTATTGCAGCAAAGTCAACAGTTTTGCAATAAAAAAGGTTACCGATTGCCTGTTTGCCTGTTCTCACATTAGTAGAGCCTTTTCAACCTCTCTCGCAAGTGTGCAGACAAACGCGGTTTGTCGGAAGGAGCCAGAATTAGATCGATGTAAAAAAACAACTCCCTCAGTCGCTTCGCGACAGCTCCCCCGAAGGAGGAGCCTTTAATAGCCTCCCTCTTGAGGGAGGTGGATTCGCCGCAGGCGAAGACGGAAGGAGTTTGAGGAAAATTGCGAGAGGAGCTATCGCGCCCCTCTCGCGCACTCCCTCTCGTCATTTCTTTTTGAAAAGAAATAACAGTAGAAAATAATTATCGAAAAAGATTTATCGATATCAGCTCCGTTTCCGATATCAAAAGGCAGCAAAGGTTGAGGCTTTTCTGCAAGGGTCTGCCGATATCAAACGGCAATGCAGAGTAAGAATACCAAGCTCCATAAGCCACACCTCAAAGCTTGTAAATTCGGTTGATTGTTGTGTTCCCCAGGGATTTCCATTATCACA
Source organism: Eubacteriales bacterium (assembly GCA_045532035.1). Lineage (GTDB taxonomy): Bacteria > Bacillota > Clostridia > Oscillospirales > CAG-382 > UMGS1052. The sequence goes on from JAZSFD010000144.1 coordinate 4,631, forward strand.
AAGAAAAGAAAATGGCATACCGTATTTTTTGAATATCCTTTCCATACATGGTTTTATCTCTGCATAGGTTTCTGACAGCAACGGTTCACAACACAGATTCA
>JAZSFD010000139.1:0-8545 GCA_045532035.1 Eubacteriales bacterium
ATTATTTTTTGTGCGGTTTTAAGCCCTATGCCGTTGGCTTTTGATATTGCCTTTGCATCATCAGATGCGCAGGCGATGGCGATTTCTGCCGGTGAAAGTGCCGAGAGGATGGCAAGGGCACCCTTGGGACCTATTCCCGAAACGGCGATGAGAAGGCGGAAGATATCGCGCTCCTCCTCGTCAAAAAAGCCAAAAAGCTCCTGTGAATCCTCCTTCACCGAAAAGTGGGTGTAAAGCAGCTGCTCCTTGCCGTCACATTTTCCGTCGGCGGAAAGAGTATGCTTTGCGCAAAGGCGAGCGTGGGTGGTGGCGCTGATAAGAAGCTGATAACCGACTCCCATACAGTCTATCACCGCAAGGTCGGGACGCAGAAGGGTAAGTTTTCCGTTAAGATAGTAAAACATTTTTTCTCCGTAAAGTTTATTTAAGATTAAATAACATCGAGGATGAGCTGTAGCCGTGACAGATGGCGGCGGCAAGTGCGTCTGCCGTATCGTCGGGCTTTGGGGGTTGGCGCAGTCCCAGAAGCGTTGTGACCATGGCAATAACCTGGTGCTTTTCGGCTCTGCCGTAGCCTGTGACAGACTGCTTTATCTGCAAAGGTGTGTATTCGAAAATCGGGATACCGCGTCGGCTTGCGGCAAGCAGGATGACACCCCTTGCCTGACATACATTGACGGCGGTTTTGGCGTTGCTGTTGAAGAAAAGCTCCTCAATGGATATGGCATCGGGCTTGAACTTGTCGCACAGCTCGCATATGCCGTCGTATATTTCGCAAAGCCGAAGCTCGGTTTTTGTGTGGGCAGGAGTGGTGATGGCACCGTACTCTATGGGGGTGAGCTTGTTGTTTGAATATCCGATGACGCCAAAGCCCACAATGGCGTATCCGGGATCTATTCCCAGAATTATCATAAGGTATAAAACTCCAATATATGCATAATCTATTCTATTATAACACCAAGCCTGCAAAAAGTAAAGTATTATTTTTTTCTTTTCATATAAATAAATAAAAAAGTTGTTCACAAAAAAGAAATAAGGGCTGTAAAATTGCTTTTACAGCCCTTCGGTTTACTGACAAAGTGTATTATAATAATCATTGTTAGCCAATACGCACAAACAGGGAGTGTCTTAATACCTCTCTTGCTTGAAAGGACGGCTAATTGATGCGCCTGTTTTGCTAAAGTAAAGTTTCTGATATCGGCAGAACAGAAGTCCAATCAGATGTGCTGACATTGGCGCTTAATTCTTGCAAATCCTTACAGAAAAACTTCAACCTTTGCTGCCTTTCGATATCGGAAACGGAGCTGATATCGGAAAATCGTTTTCGATAATTATTTTCTACTGTTATTTCTTTTTTGAAAAGAAATAACGAGAGAGTGTGCGCGAGAGGGGCGCGATAGCTCCTCTCGCAATTTTCCTTGATCTGATTCCAACCCCTTCCATCGTGGCTGACGCCGTGCCTCACACTTGAGAGGGAGGCTGATTGAGCCCATACATACTTTTGAAATGGGGTTGTCAGCGGTCTTAAGGCTGTAAAATTGCTTTTACAGCCCTTAAGTATTATTTTTCAAGATATGCGATCAGTTGATTTTTGATGCTTTCCATGCCTGCGATGTTAGGATGTCCGTCGGTTTTCGAAATATCAGAAAGCTTGAAAGCTTCCACTCCGTAGTGCTTGCAGGCGGTGATTATGCTGTTTTCGATTTCTGCGCTGAAGCCTGTGTTTATCATATAGATAACACGGGCATCTCCTGCGAGCTCTTTTGTACGGGAAAGCAGATAGCAAAGAGCGGGGCGGAAGGACTTGAGGTATTCCGCTGTCCAGTCGGAGTATTTCATCTGACCGAGAGGTGAGCCTGCCCAGTGATCGTTTGTGGCGCCGAAGATGAGAATTGTGTCAAGATCGTTTGTTTCAAAAAAAGCTTCGCTTGCAAGCTTGTCAACTCTTGTGATAAAGGACGAGCCCGAGGAATTGGCTCCGCCGTAGCCTGTATTGCAGATGGTTGAACCAGACCAGCTGGAGTTGAGAGCAAGGCGAGAGCCTGTCTGTGTCAGAAACTTATGCCACCAGGTCTCGGTAAGCTTTGAAACATCGGTGTTTTTGGGATCGAGGTTCTTGACATACCATGCCGCATGGTTTTTCGGCATTACCCCCTCAAAGGTGGAATAGCTGTCTCCGAGGATCAGAACATTTCCTGCACTTTTGGGCTTGCTGTCGGAATCGGGGGATTTGCCGTTATACATAACTCTCTGGATCGAAAGCTTTGTGATATCCTCGGCGCGGATGCGCAGAGTGTGCTCGCCGTCAGAAAGGTTTTCGAAAAGGGTCTGGGGCTTGCGGTTCATCTTCATGTACTGCTCTGCTCCGCCGTCCACCGAATAATACATCAGATCGTCTCTCGGGCTCGCGATACAGATGTCACTGCCGTAGGTCTTGATGACAAGCTCGTTGTCCTTGTCGGTGGGATAGATCTTCTTTCCGTCGTCCGAGAGAGCCCAGTTTTTGGAAAGCGAAAGGTCAATTTCGTCTGCTTCAAGCATGGTCAGATCATACCACAGCTCTTTCTTTGTGTGCTTTTCGGGAAGCACCTTGTCTTTGAGAGAAGCAGAAGCTCCGCTTGCCTTCAGTGCTTCGGTGAGATATTCCGAAATAACGGCGCTGTAATAGAGGTGTCCGTCTGCGTTGGGATGGACATAATCCGCAAAATAGTCTGCCCATTTATATCCGCCCTCGGCAATATGATCGGCAAGAGCTCTGCCGAAATTGACCGACGGCACATCATAGTGCTTTGCGATGATCTCCTGTACTGCTGCTGTGGGGAAATAGTCGGGAGTTCTGTCTATCTTGTCATCGATGGTGTAGACGATGACCACATCAGCCTTGGGATTATGCTCATAGATGCGGCGAAGAAGGGTTTCAAAATAGACAATTGTTTCGCTGTCCTGCTTTGCCGAATACCAGGGAGAGTCATTGATGGCGTATTCGATGAACACAAGGTCAAAGTTGTATCTTAAAAGATCGTTGTCCATGCGGTATACGGCGTACTTTGTATAAGAGTCTCCGATGGCGGCATTGACCTGATTGATATTGCAATCGGGATAGGTTTCTCTGAAATACTGCATGGTTCTTCCGCGCCACGAATGGGTTTCGATCATGCCCGAGGGGGCTCCCGAGCCTGCGGTGATCGAACCTCCGATGAAGGCGACATTGAGCTTTTTCTCAACATTCAGCTTGTGAGCGGTGTTCGAAAGGTCGCCGCGGTATTGCATATATTCGTCATATTTGTTTGTGCTCTTTGTGGTCCACATGGTAACACCGTCTTTCTGCGCGGGATTTGCCGCCGCGTTGATCTGTCCCTTTGCCCAATGTCCGTCAGTGTCGGCAAAAACGGTCACATCGGTATCGGCGGGGACTCTGCCTATCATTCTGTTTATCATTGTCACAACTTCGGCGCGGGTTATGAGATTGTCGGGACGGAAGCTGCCGTCCTCATAACCGCCCACAATGCCCATAAAGCCTGCAAAACCGACAGCGTCGCGGTATTTATAGCTTGCCGGAACATCCGAAAATTCCTTCATTCCGAAAAGCTTCGGGGAAATGATCGGATAGATTTTGTAAAGCAGCTCACAAAACTCGCCGCGGGTGATTTTTTCATTGGGAAGAATTTTACTGTCTGCCGCGATGGTGTCAAGGAAACCGAGCTTTTCGAAAAGACCGATGTACGAGGTGTGCCATGCGTCGGCTGCCACATCCGAAAAGGTTGAAAGGGTTGCCCCCCTGAAGCTGTTTTCGTCAGCAATAAGCCTTGCAAGGGTGGTGATCGCCTCGGCTCTTGTCATGTTATCCCGGGGGAGAAAAGTGCCGTCGGTGTAACCGTTGACATAGTTTGATTGTGCTCTTAAGGAAAGCGTGATGCTTGGAATCGGGGATATCTCGTAGCTGCCGTCAGAAAGAGCAAAAACTCCGTCATCGGAAGTCATCTCGCTTCCCGAAACAAGTGTTTTTTTCGTGCCGAGAGAATTCTTGTCGGTAAATCTGAGACCTTTGAAAGCTCCGTTTTCAAAAACCGCCTCGGCATTTCCCTGCGCAAGCTTTATGTGAAGATCAAAGCCGCCTTTTTCGATATTCGCTGTGTTGTCTGTGATAAGAACAGCTTTGCCGCCAACCTCGGGAAGCTTTGAAAAGTCAGAGTTTTCAAATTCTGTCTTGTTGTCGAGCTTTACTGTAAGATTTCCGTTTATCTTGCCTGAACCCGACAGGACAGCTTTGATGGATGCTGCCGAAATGTCATAGACAAGATTTCCCGAAATGCCGCCTGCGTCAGCTCCGATAACAAGACTGTCAGCGGTGATTCCGTCAAGCTTTAATGTCAGATCTCCGCTTCCCGTACCTGCACTGATCGTCTTGTATTTTCCCGACAAAAGGTTTATTTCCGAATCGCCCGAAAAGCTGCCTGCGGAAACCGAGACGGGAGCGGGATAAATGATGGTGTTGGCAGAGGTTGACGAATAGATTTCTTTTGAATAAGAATCAAAGCCGTCGGATGTTACAAAATTATTGCCGTTTGTGACGATAACTCCGTCCTCGGGCATTTCGATACAAAGATTTGAAAGCGAAAGGTCGTGAGAAAGGGCTATTTTACCTGATGTAAAGGTGAGCCTGTTTCCGCTGGCTTTTGTGCCTGTACCGATGATCTCGAGATCGCCTTTTTGTGTGAGGGTCTCAAGGCTGCTGTTGCCTTGTACAATTATTTTTCCGCCGCCCGAAAGACCACCGAGGGCATCGCTGAGACTTTTGAAAGCGGTTCGCGCCTTCCCGTCATACGATACTCTTCCGAAAGACGAAACGAAAGCAATATCCTCGCCGTCGATTTTTTCGACTTGAGCTGTGGCTGTCAGGCTGCCTGAAAGGATTGCTGTGCACGCAAGAGCAAGGCATAAAAGTTTTTTGATTCTTTCCATTTTCTGACCTCAATTCTTATTTTTCCGATATGCGGGATGATAACAATATTATACAATAACAATACGCCTTTTTCAACGGAATATTGAACAAAAAAACAGACGGCAATCTGTGCAGAATGCCGTCTTGAATTTATATTCCGAGAAGTCTTTTTGCTCTTTCAATGTCGTTTGTATCCGGTGCCGCAACACCGTCAAGGGGATAGTCAAGTCCAAGTTTTTTCCATTTGAAAAGTCCCAGTGTGTGATAGGGGAGAAGCTCAAGCCTTTCGACATTTCCGAGCGAGTCGACAAAACGCCTTGTGTCGCAAAGCTCATTTTCGCCGTCATTTATACCGGGAATGAGAACTCTTCTTATCCACACAGGCTTTTTTGTGTCGGAAAGATATCTTGCCATGGAAAGGATGCTTTCGTTGTCACAGCCGGTAAGCTCCTTGTGGAGAGTGTTGTCAAAGGCTTTGATGTCCAGCATGACAAGGTCGGTCTTTTCCATGAGCTTATCAAATTTTTCAAGGAAAAATGAATCCTTTGAAAAGGGGTGTCCTGCCGTATCAAGGGCTGTGTGGACGCCTTTTTCTTTTGCGAGTGTGAAGAATCGGGTGACAAAATCAATCTGCAAAAACGGCTCGCCGCCCGAGACGGTAACACCGCCGTTTTCCATGCTTTTTCCCCAATAATTGCGGTATCTGAAGGCCTTTTCAAAAAGGTCTTTTGCATTCCACTCTTCGGCTTGCCATTTTTCACAGCCGCATGACCAGGTTTCGGGATTGTGGCAGAATTTGCAGCGCATATCGCACCCCTGCAAAAACACCACAAATCTCATTCCCGGTCCGTCAGCAGCCCCGAAGGTTTCAAGCGAATGGACAAAACCGCGTTCTTCAGAGAGTTCCATGGCAGGTACGGGAGATAACATCCATCTGCTGTTCACGGGTAAGGTCGATGAATTTCACCGCATAGCCCGAAACGCGGATGGTGAAGTTTGCGTATTCTTCCTTTTCGGGATGCTCCATGGCATCAATAAGCTTTTCCTTGCCGAAAACATTGACATTGAGATGGTGCGCGCCCTGATCGAAATAGCCGTCAAGGATCTGGGTGAGGTTTTTGGTCTGCGCCGCCTCATCTGCGCCGAGAGCATCGGGATTTATTGTCTGAGTGTTGGAGATACCGTCAAGAGCCCAGTGATAGGGGAGTTTTGCCACAGAGTTGAGGGAAGCGAGAAGTCCGTTTTCCTCGGCTCCGTAGGAGGGATTTGCTCCGGGAGACAGAGGCTGACCGCCCTGTCTGCCGTTGGGCATCGAAGGAGTTGCCTTGCCGTATACGACATTGGAGGTGATGGTGAGAATCGATGTGGAGGGCTCGCTGTCGCGGTAGGTGTGGTGCTTTTTGATCTTTGCCATAAAGGTTTCAAGAAGCCAGACGGCAATATCGTCGGCTCTGTCGTCGTCGTTTCCGTATTTCGGGAAATCGCCCTCGATCTCAAAGTCCTTTGCGATTCCTGTTTCGGGATCGCGGATTACCTTTACCTTTGCGTATTTGATGGCGGAAAGCGAATCGACAACATGCGAAAAACCTGCGATGCCTGTGGCAAAGCTTCTCTTTACATCGGTGTCGATAAGTGCCATTTCAGCCGCTTCGTAATAATATTTGTCGTGCATATAGTGGATGGCATTGAGGGTGTGCACATAAAGCTTTGCAAGCCATTCCATCATCGCCACATATTTTTTGACGACCTCATCATAGTCAAGATATTCGCTTGTGATGGGGGCGTAGGCGGGGGCAACCTGCTCAAGATTCTTTGCATCCACACCGCCGTTGATGGCGTAAAGCAAGCATTTTGCAAGGTTTGCGCGGGCTCCGAAGAACTGGATCTCCTTGCCTGTCTGGGTGGCGCTGACACAGCAGCAGATGGCGTAATCATCTCCCCAGACCGGCTTCATGACATCATCGTTTTCATACTGCACAGAGCTTGTGCGGATAGATATCTCGCCTGCATATTTTTTGAAGTTTTCGGGAAGTGCCGAGGAATAGAGAACCGTGAGATTCGGCTCGGGGGCAGGTCCCATGTTTTCAAGAGTGCGCAGGAAGCGGAAGTCGTTCTTTGTAACCATGCTTCTTCCGTCCATGCCGATACCGGCGATCGCAAGGGTTGCCCACACGGGGTCTCCCGAGAAGAGCTGATTGTAGCTTGGAACACGGGCAAATTTTACCATGCGCAGCTTCATGACAAGGTGGTCGATGAGCTCCTGAGCCTCGGATTCGGTGAGAATACCCGCATCCATGTCGCGCTTGATGTAGATATCAAGGAAGGTGGATATTCTTCCGACGCTCATGGCGGCGCCGTTCTGGGTCTTAATGGCGGCAAGATAGCCGAAATAGAGCCATTGAACAGCCTCGCGGGCATTTGCGGCAGGTCTTGAAATATCAAAGCCGTAGCTTTGTGCCATTTCCTTCATTTCGTGCAGAGCGCGAAGCTGCATTGCAACCTCCTCGCGTGCACGCAGGACATTGTCACGCATACTGCTTTCGCCGCAGGCAACAAGATCCTTTTCTTTCTGTTCGATAAGAAAATCAATTCCGTAAAGGGCAATTCTTCTGTAATCACCCACAATTCTTCCGCGGGCGTAAGCATCGGGAAGACCTGTGATTATCTTGTTGTGGCGAGCCCTCTTCATTTCAGGGGTATAGACGTCAAACACCGCCTGATTGTGAGTGCGGCAATATTCGTTGAAGATCTTCACAAGCTCGGGATTGGGGGTGTAGCCATAGGTTTCACAAGCCTGAACTGCCATTTTGATGCCGCCGAAGGGCATGAAAGCGCGCTTTAAGGGCTTGTCGGTCTGGAGACCTACCACCTTTTCGAGATCTTTCAGGTCGTCATCAATATATGCGGCGCCGTAAGAGGTGATTGTGGAGACAATCTCTGTTTCCATGTCAAGCACGCCGCCCTTTGCTCTTTCCTGCTTCTGAAGGTCGGAAAGCTTGCCCCAAAGCTTGTTTGTGGCATCTGTGGGACCCTCAAGAAAAGAGGAATCTCCGTCATAGGGAGTGTAGTTTTTTTGTATAAAATCACGGACATTGACTTCAAGCTTCCAGATTCGACCGTCAAAACCGTCCCATTCTTTGAAATTTACCATAAATGTTACCTCCTTTTTGAGATATGTATATTACTCTTTGCCGCATTTTGGAAATGCAGGCAAAGGTACTGTTGATGGGAGGATCAATAATTATTATAACTTAATTATTATTAATCATACATATAGTATCACAAAACGCATCAAGTGTCAATATATGCTATCGAATTTTGAAAAAATTTACCTTATCAACATAAAGAAAAGATGTGTTGTGTCAAAACAAGTGCTTTTTGTACAAAAGAACGGAAAATGATCTTTTCACTTGTATTTGATGAGGGTTTGTGGTATAATGAATTCAACAAAGTTGAATTCATCTAAATTCGCCTGACGGCGAGCTAAATGTGCTGACGCACGCTAAATTACTTCGTAGCTAAATTGACCTTCGGTCAGCTAAAGGGCGAATTTAATTTAGCTGTTTTTTAAGAAACAATTTAGCTATGGAACGATAGTGGAAT
>JAZSFD010000121.1:0-6119 GCA_045532035.1 Eubacteriales bacterium
TTTTGAAATTGGTCATCTGCATTGTGTCGTCGTTACGCATAAGCAGAATGAGCAACTCGGAAATATATTGCTTTATCAGCTGTTCCGAACCAACCGGCGCGTTTTTCTTTCGCGTAAGTTTTTCGGCGTACGGATCACCTAACGGTCCTTCAAAAGTGTTGATTCGCTCGGCGATGATCTTTGAAATAAGCTTTTTCTGTATATTCCCTATCTGTAGTATTTTATTTTCAAAAAACTTCATGGCAGGCGAATGACATTCAAAAGAAACAATAACCGAGTTTGATGCGTCCTCGGAACGGATGTTATGCCATTCTCCCGGCTTGTGAAAAATTATGTTTCCGTGAGGAAGCGGGATAGTATGCTCCCCTGCCGTAACCTGTGCTTCCCCTTTGTCGATATAAAAAAATTCCCAGAAATCGTGGCTTTCTCCTTTGAATGCAAATCCTTTGGCGTATTCGAAATAATGTATAGTATAGACTTTGTCAATAATCAATTCGTCATAGAGTTCTGTTCCGATATAATAGCTCATACTTTTCACCACCATTTCGCCCTAAATCTATCTATATTATATTGGATGTTACATTGAAAATCAATATGTTTTGTCACATTGTGCAATTATAATGACATTATGTGCAAATAAATCATTTTGTTTTTAGTATAAAATAAATCATAGAAAGGTGGAATAGATGTGAGAATAATTATCTGCGATGATTACGAGGAAATGTCAAAAAAAGCAGCCATTCTTGTGGCAAGTCAGGTAAATATGAAGCCCGACTGCGTGCTGGGGCTTGCAACCGGGTCAACACCCGAGGGGATGTATCAAAATCTCATTGAAATGTACAACAACGGCGAGGTTGACTTTTCGTCTGTTGTTTCATTCAATCTCGACGAATACTATCCTATCGCAAAATGCAATGTGCAAAGCTATGATTATTTCATGCGCAGTAAACTCTTTTCTCATATAAACATTCCCGATGACAATATCAATATACCAAATGGTGCCGCCGATAATGCGGAAGTTGAGTGTGATCAGTATGAAAAACGCATTGATATGTGCGGAGGTGTTGATCTCCAAATTCTCGGCATCGGTCGAAACGGACATATAGGCTTCAACGAGCCCGATTCGGTTCTTTATTCCCGCACTCACAAAACGGAGCTTACCGAAAGTACCATCAACGCCAACTCACGTTTTTTTGACTCTCCGGATGATGTACCGAAGAGTGCATTGACCATGGGAATCGCGACTATTCTGAAATCAAAAAAAATACTGCTTCTTGCCAGCGGAAAAAGCAAGCACGAAGCCATCAGCAAACTTGTTTCGGGCAAAATCACAACCACCTGCCCCGCCACCTTGCTGAATATACATAACGATCTTGTGATAATCTGTGACAAAGAGGCTTATTATGGATAAAATTCCGAAAAACGCAACCGTTCTTACCGAAAGCTTTGTTTTTCAAAAGAAAGATATCGCAATATGCGGCGACAAGATCTGTGCAATCGAAGATCACATCGACGGCGATTGTGAGGTCATTCACCTCGACGGTAAAGTGATTGTTCCCGGTCTTGTGGATATACATACCCACGGATGTATCGGTCTTGACAGCGCAGACTGCGCAGAGCTTTCGGAAGTAGATGCTATGAGAAAGTTTTATGCCTCACACGGAGTTACAACTTACCTTGCCACCGTCACCACAAGCTCGAAGCAAGATACAACGCGTGCAATCGAATTGCTTTCGGAAGCAATGAAAATAAACATCGGTGCCAATATCGGCGGCATACATATGGAAGGACCGTATTTCTCTCACGCAAAAAAAAGGGCACAAAATCCTGACTATCTGCGGCTTCCTTGCACCCATGAGTTCAATGAACTATTTGAAAAATCCGAAAAAAACATAAAGCTTATAAGTGTTGCTCCTGAGCTTGACGGAGCGTTTGGATTTATATCTGAAGTATCAGAAAAATCCAAGGTGTCTATCGGTCACACCGATGCCGATTATGACACAGCGTTATGCGCCATCAAAAGCGGCGCAAGCGTTATGACACATACCTTCAACGCTATGCGACCGCTGCTCCACAGGGCTCCGGGTGCCGTGGGAGCTGCGCTTGATAAGGCGATATTCTGCGAATTTATTTGTGACGGCTTCCACATTGACAAGGCTGTCATCAGGATAATGTACAAGCTTTTGGGGGATGAAAGAATGCTTCTTATCAGCGATTCGATAAGAGCCGCGGGAATGAAGGATGGGCAGTATTCTCTCGCAGGGCTTCCCTTTTTTGTCAGGAACGGCAAAGCTCTTCTTTCGGATGGTACGATTGCTGGAAGTACGGTTACGCTATACGACTGCGTAAGAAACGCAATATCTTTCGGCATCCCTGCCGAAAGTGCCTTCAGAATGGGATCCCTTACCCCGGCGTGTGCCTGCGGAATCGAGGAATTCTGCGGCAGCATCAGTGTGGGCAAGCGCGCGGATCTTTTGATTCTTGAAAAGGATTTCGATATTGACAGAATTATGATACGCGGTAGCTTTTACGAAAAGGAGTGAATGCATAATGTATCTCGGTTTTGACATCGGAGGAACTTCGGTAAAATACGGAACTGTCGATGATAAATTCAACATTATCGAAAAAGCAAGCTTCCCCACTGACAAGGATTCAGACATAAAGCTTCTTGACAAAATATGCGACATTATCTCTGTATTAACAAAAAAATATTACATCCCTTATGTAGGCATTGGAGCTCCCGGCTATGTTGATACGAAAAACGGTATAATCGAAGGCTCAAGCAATACTCCTTTTAAGCACACATCTGTCGTCGAGTATGTAGAGAACAAAACAGGCGTCAGAACAATCATCGGCAACGATGCGAACTGTGCGGCATACGGCGAATATCTTTACGGACAGACCGATACTGAGAATTTTGTAATGATCACTTTAGGTACCGGTGTCGGCGGCGGCATTATCATCAACGGAAAGCTTTTCACCGGAAGCTCAGGGCTTGCGGGAGAGATCGGACACATCGTGATAAGGCACGCCGGGCTTAAATGCCCTTGCGGAAAACGCGGATGCTTTGAGCAATACGCCTCTGCCACAGCACTTATACGAATGACAAAGCACGAAATCAAAAAAGGTGACGGAAAAATGGCTCGCGAGTTGAAAAACAGTATCTCTTCAACAGATGGCAGAACTGTTTTTGATTATGCAAAAAAGGCTGCTCCGACGCAGAAGCTGTCCTCGACAAATATGCAAAATATCTTGTGGACGGCATCGAATCCATCTGCGCGATGCTTCAGCCCGATGCGATCATACTTGCAGGCGGTATCACCAACGACAAAGAGCTTCTCATGAAATACATATCAAAGTATTACAAAGGTTCAAGTGCTGTCAAAATCGCAAGTCTGACAAGTAATGCAGGTCTCATCGGCGCAGCTATGATCGGCAGAAGCATGTAATAAAACCCCGTGTCACATTAACTCTGACACGGGGTTGGTTTTTATTCAAAAGTGTATTTCGGAAAGGCCATCGATGCCTGAAATATAGTGTTCTGAAACTCCGAGCGAACACATATAATCATATGTAGATTTGATATTCTGGCTTTCGTTGGTAAGAATACTGGTGCCGTCAGGCCAGATCTCTTTTCTTGTCGGCCAAAGGCAAATGTCGGGAGATATCATGCTGTAAAGCTCCTTGGAAACTCCATAATAACCATGGTGAGACATTTGGAGAATGTCGCTCTTGAGCTCGTCCTTGAACGAAGAAAGCAATGCAAGCCCTGCCTCATAACCGGCATCTCCAAGAAACAGAACAGATGCAGATTTGAAATTGAACTTAAATATCACTCCGATATTATTAAGGTAATTTCTGTCGGAATCAAGGAACTCGGCACCGATGATCTTCACGATGTTTTTTCCTATTTTCAACCTGTCGCCGTTTCTGACACGAAGTGACGGAATCTTTGATGCCTTGATCGCATTGTTGAAATTCTCAATTTCCTGAACACATGAATTGTCATGCTTTGCGACGATTTCAGGATCAAGATATGAATATATAATCTTTTTGACACTTACAAGATTGCCGTTCAGTACGCTTATAAATGCCCCCACATGCGATTTGTGCGGATGGGTAACAAACCATGCATCCACTCTGCCCAGAAGATTTTCGTTAATAAATTCAACAAGGTACTCTGTTTCGGGTACATCGCCACCGTCAATAACAAAATGCTGTCCGTCAGCTGTCTTGATGCAATAGGACATACTTTTGAAGCTTCCGATTATGGGCAGCTGCCATAAAATGCAATCTTTTTCGTTAGTTTTATTTGACATAAAATACCACTCTTCTGTAAAATAGTCCATAGATTAAACTCAGCGGACCGCACTTTCGTGAGATGCCCCGCTGACAAATACACTATAGATCTTTTAAACGCGTGATTATTATATCATTCAATATGACAAAAAGAATTAACAAAGATAAAATTTTTGTTAAAAACAACCGATAAATATTTTTTCTTACAAATTATTGCAAATTTATACATATATTTGTTCTCCTGCATGAGAAATCAGGTTGAAGTTTTCGAAATTATGCTTTATAATAAAGTCATAAGCAATCATGGAGGATCTTTATGAATAAGAAATATGCGGCAATGTTTTTTTGCACCTTTGTTTTGTCGACTGTTGTTCCGGGATGCGCAACAAAGCAAAATCATGTTCCGGATAACGTCGAAAGAATACCCGTTATTCAGGAAGCCGAAACTGAGGTATATCTTTTACCCGGTCCTGTTACGGTTGATTACACGATAAAGTATTATGATGTGATACATGACAGTGTTGTTGAGTTTTCAGATTCCGAATTTTTCGAAAAATCGGCGGAACCTCAATTCTTTATCGACAAACTGTCCGAGCTTATGGAAATGAAAATCGAAGTAAACTCTGTAAGCATTAACCAAAACACAATGACGGTTGATTTTTCTTCTGCATCGGCACCTCTCAACGGAACCGGAGCTTACGAGGAAAGCTGTATTCTGGAAAGTATATCAGAGCTTATGTTTTCGGTTTATGACAGCATTGACTATATTTACTATACCGAAGACGGAAAGGATTATGAAAGCGGACACTTATCGCTTTCTAAAGATACACCATATGCGCAACGAAGATCTGAAAATAACCGACAATGATAAAATGCGTCTTCATTACAGAAAGCGAAGCGGCAAATCAAATCCCAACAAATTCGATCCACCTCCTACCCACAACCAGATAGATCTCCAAAACGCAACAGATTCCGAAAAAGATAAATACAGCGATATCTTTGAAAACGATGCGAGTGACGGCAAGTTTTATGCAGGTGCAAAAAAGCCCAGCGGAAAGATCGTAATGATAGATCCCGTTTTTGAGAAAAGAAGAAAGAACGCGGCAAGGATCGACAAAATTGCCGTTTATTCGATGCTTACAGTCGTGATAATAATCCTTATCTCTATCACAATAAGCTATATTGCAGATTCGTCGGCAGGACAGAAGCTGATGGATGCTCTTGATAGTAAAAATCACATCACAGAACAAGGTAATTATGTTTTCGGCAGTTTTGACGGTTATGTTACGATAGGCACATCTTTTGATGAGGCTGTTGATATTCTCGGACTTCCGACTCCCGGAGGCGAAGGGCAGTATTTTTACGGAAATTCATATATTCTTATTGAAGATGACATTGTTGTCGGATATCACAAGGACAGAAGTGATCACTTCCTTGTTACTGTCGGCTACAAGGATGCCGGTGCAAACGCTGTTATAAGCCTTGGCGACAGTGCAAAGAGAGTAGTGGCAAAGCTTGGCTCTCCCGAAACTTATCACAAATATCAATGGACATATACCGATATGAACCAAAATTTTCTTAAAAATTCGTATTATTCGAGCAACGCTTTCAACCTTGTTGTTTCGTTCAACGAAAAATACGAAGTGATCGGTTATGAATTTATTCAACAATAAAAACGGAGCCGCAAGCTCCGTTCAGACTACTGACAAACCCTATTTCAGAAGTGCACATTGATATATTGCACAAAAGCCTCCCTGGCAAGTGTGGCGGCAAAACCGCAGGTTTTGACGGAGAGAGACGGGAATATTGCAGGATTTAAG
>JAZSFD010000069.1:0-13371 GCA_045532035.1 Eubacteriales bacterium
TCCCAAGTTGAAGACTATGTCAACGATGCGATGCCTTTTTCAAAATAACAAAAATGCCGCTTTTGCGGCATTTTTTCCATAAAATAAGATATTAACTTGACTTATTGCTCAAAATATTATAAAATATATATAATCCCAGGTAAATACATATTAAAGGAGAAATTTTATGGAACGCGAACATCTTAAAAGTCGTTTAGGCTTTATCTTGCTCAGCGCCGGTTGTGCTATCGGTATCGGAAATGTTTGGAAATTTCCTTACATGGCAGGACAGTTTGGCGGCGGAGCGTTTGTTTTGATCTACCTGTTCTTCCTTGTTGTTTTGGGCATTCCCGTTATGACAATGGAATTTGCGGTCGGTCGAGCAAGTCAGCAGGGTATAACAAAAATGTACCAGAAGCTTGAACCAAAGGGTACAAAATGGCACATTCATGGTTATCTTGCTCTTATCGGAAACATCCTTCTCATGATGTTCTACACAGTGGTTACAGCATGGATGGTCAGGTATTTTGTTGACATGGTCTCCGGCTCTTTTGTCGGGGTTGAGCAACAAATAGCGCAAGCGGCTCTTGAGAACCCTCTTGCCGAGACAATTACAACCGAACAGTTCTTTGAAAATCACTTTGGAAATATGCTTTCCGATCCCGTATCTCTCATGATTTATACAGCCATTGTTGCATTTCTTGGCTTTGCCGTCTGCGGCATAGGCGTGCAGAAGGGTCTTGAGAAGGTTACAAAGTTCATGATGGTGGCGCTTCTTGTTATCATGGTTGGTCTTGCCGTTTACGGCTTCACCCTTGATGGTGCTGCTGAGGGACTCAAGTTCTATCTTGTACCCAGTCTTGACAACATGAAGGAAGCTGGAATCTTCAATGTTATCGTCGGTGCGATGAATCAGTCGTTCTTTACTCTGAGTCTCGGTATCGGTTCGATGGCGATTTTCGGAAGCTATCTCAAGCGTGACAGAGCTTTGCTTGGTGAATCTGTAAACATTGCAATTCTTGACACATTTGTTGCTCTCACCTCGGGACTTATCATTTTCCCGGCGTGCTTCACCTTTGGAAAAACTCCCGATGCAGGACCTCCTCTTATTTTCCAGACCTTGCCCGAGATATTCAACAGCTTCCCGCCTATGGTCGGAAGAATTCTCGGAAGCTTTTTCTTCCTCTTCCTTACATTCGCTGCTTTCTCTACCGTTCTTGCAGTATTTGAGAACATAATTGCGGGTGTTATGGAGATGTTCAACTGGAGCAGAATCAAGACCTGTATCATCGGTTTCTTTGTAATGTTCGTTCTTTGCCTGCCCTGTATTCTTGGCTTTAATGTTCTTGGCAACATTGAGATCACACCTCTTGGTGCAGGCAAGAACATTATGGATCTTGAAGACTTCATTGTTTCCAATATCCTGTTGCCTCTCGGTTCGCTGACTTTTGTTCTTTTCTGTACCCTCAAGCATAGGTCTGCATGGGGATGGGAAAACTTCATGAACGAAGCAAACCAGGGTAAGGGCATCAAGGTCAAGAAATGGATGTGCACCTATATGAGATATGTGCTTCCCGTTATTATCGTTGTGCTCTTTGTCATCGGTGTTATCCCGGTTGTGAAGAATATAATCGCTCTTATTGCAGGAAACCCTGTTGTTTAAATAACAGTCATAAAAAATCCTCCGATTTTTCGGAGGATTTTTGTGTTTGATCAAGTTTTATTCGCAAAGCTCTTTTGCAAGCGAATCAAGCGCAGCTTCGCTGTCGGCGTTAAGTGCCGAGAGAATCTTGACTTCATTCTGAGCGTAGGTGATGTCCTTGCTCTTTTCAAGCATACCCTTCATCACTTTGGTCGCGTTGGGAGCCCAACTGCCGTTTTCTATGAAAGCAACTGTTCTGTTGCGGAAATTGCGCTCGGTCAGATGATCGATGAATGTACGCATGAAAGGGAAGATGTCATTGTTGTAGGTGGTGGTGGCAAGCACGAGCTTTCCGTATCTGAACGCATCTTCAACAGCTTCTGCTATATCGCATCTTGCAAGGTCGTTGACAGTTACTTTGGGACAGCCGAGAGCTCTCAGCTTGTCTGCAAGAAGCTCTACAGCTTTCTTTGTGTTACCGTAGACAGAGGTGTAAGCGATAACAACACCCTCCGATTCGACCGAATAGCTTGACCAGATGTTGTAAAGGTCAAGATAGTATCCGAGGTTTTCCGAAAGAACAGGCCCGTGAAGCGGACAGATCTTATGGATGTCAAGGGCTCCCGCTTTTTTGAGAAGCGCTTGCACCTGAGCCCCGTATTTGCCGACGATGCCGATGTAATATCTTCTTGCTTCACACGCCCAGTTCTCGTCAACATCAAGTGCTCCGAACTTTCCGAAGCCGTCTGCAGAGAAGAGCACTTTGTCATAGTTGTCGTAGGTTACGATAACCTCAGGCCAGTGAACCATGGGTGCTGTTACAAAGGTGAGGGTGTGTTTGCCAAGTTCAAGCGTGTCACCTTCGCCGACAACTATCTGTCTTTCGGAAAAATCTGTTCCGAAAAAGTTTTTCATCATGCCGAAGGCTTTGGCGGATGCGACGATTTTAGCGTTGGGATATGCGGAAGCAAAGCTTGTGATGTTGGCGGAATGATCCGGCTCCATGTGCTGAACTATGAGATAGTCGGGTTCTTTGCCATCAAGAGTATTCTTTATGTTTGAAAGCCATTCTTTGCCGAATCTTCTGTCGACCGAGTCCATGATAGCGGTTTTTTCGTCGACGATGGCATAGGAGTTATAAGCCATTCCGTTGGGAACGACATACTGTCCCTCAAAAAGATCTATTTCGTGGTCGTTTACGCCAATGTACCTTATGTCGTTTGTAATGTTCATATTTTACACCTCTTAAAAGTTATTAGAGATATTTTACCATAAAACTCCGGAAACTTCAATATGTAAAATGCTATTATTCAATAATTCTTCCGTCTGTTGAAATTGTAATAACCTGCCAAGGAATGAATTTTCCGCTGGCAAGAAGCGCTTTTTTGACCGCGTTCTCAATTCCGCCGCAGCAGGGAACCTCCATGCGCACAACAGTGACACTTTTTATGTTGTTGTTTGAGATTATAGCTGTCAGTTTTTCAGAGTAGTCAACGGCATCAAGCTTGGGGCATCCGACAAGAGTTATTTTGTTGCTGATAAAATCGTTGTGAAAATTACCGTAGGCGTAAGCTGTACAATCAGCGGCAATAAGAAGATTTGCGTTATCAAAATACGGAGCATTGGTTGGAACAAGCTTGATCTGACACGGCCACTGTCTGAGTTTTGATGGAACGCTTGGAGATGAAGTATGGCATACATCAGGCTTTCTTTCGATCGCTCTTGAGTTTGTTCCGGGGCATCCGCAGGGAAGCATTTTTTGCGTCTTTTTCTTTTTTGCTTCGTTGACTGCTTTTTCATCGTATGCAGGTGCTTCGCGCTCTTCAAAGGTTATTGCGCCTGTGGGGCAGGCGGGAAGGCAATCGCCGAAGCCGTCACAGAAATCTTCTTTTGTAAGTTTGGCTTTCCCGTTTACCATTTCGATGGCTCCCTCATGACAGGCGGATGCGCAAGCTGTGCAACCGTTGCATTTTTCTTCGTCTATCTTTATTATTTTTCTTATCATTTTTATTATTCTCCTTTCGGTATATTAAAAGCATTTTCCGTCTTTGCAATCGACGGTGTTTCCGCTGCGATAGCACAGCTCATTCGGACACTGAGCTGATGCAAGATACTGCACGATGTTGTTTACAGTTGTTTCTGCTATATTTGATAGCGCTTCCTCGGTCAGAAAAGCCTGGTGGGAGGTGACAATGACATTCGGCATAGATATGAGTCTTGCAAGAGTGTCATCCTCCATGATGTGTCCCGAATAGTCTTCAAAGAAGAAGTCGGCTTCTTCTTCGTAAACATCAAGGCAGGCGGCACCTACTTTTCTTGATTTAATGCCGTCAAGAAGTGCTTCGGCATCGACCAGCGCGCCGCGGGAGGTATTCAGGATAACGACACTCTTTTTGCACTTTTCAAGCGCAGTCTTGTCGATGATATGGTGTGTTTCTTCTGTGAGCGGGCAATGGAGAGAAATAATGTCGCTTTTCTCAAAAAGCTCTGAAAGCTCGGCGTATCTGACCGTATCTCCGTTGTCAAGGTCTTGCGCCGGGAACTTGTCATATGCGAGTACCTTCATTCCGAAGCCTCGGCAGATATCGATAAAAACTCTGCCGATACGACCTGTACCGATGACGCCTACCGTTTTGCCGTGAAGGTCAAAGCCTGTAAGTCCGGAAAGGCTGAAATTGAAATCTTTTGTTCTGATATACGCTTTGTGTATTCTGCGGATAGAAGTCAGAAGAAGTGCCATGGTGTGTTCGGCAACAGCATATGGTGAATAAGCAGGTACTCTCAGAACATGGATCTTTCCGAAGGCGTGCTTCATGTCCACATTGTTGAAGCCGGCACATCTGAGAGCGACCACCTTTACTCCGAGCTCGACGAGTCTATCGATAACATAAGCATCGACTGTGTCGTTTACAAATACGCAGACTCCGTCAAAGCCCTGGGCAAGCTCCACCGTGTCCTTGTTGAGTTTGGTCTCAAAATACTTAAATTCAATAGCCGATTTTTTTGCGCATTTGTCAAAAGATGCCTTGTCATATGGTTTTGTATCGAAAAAAGCAATTTTCATTGTTTGTTCCTCCTTGATTTTCTGTAATTATTATAGTATAATTATTTCAGTAAATCTGTTGAATTTTCAACAAAAGGTGATTTTTATGAAAAAATATTTTGATATATTAAAAAAGTGCCCCCTTTTTAGCGATGTGTGCGAGGATGATCTGATACCGCTTCTTTCGTGTCTTGGTGCGCGTACCGAAAGCTTTGATAAAAGATACACGGTTTTTCCCGAGGGGTCACCTGCAAAATATGTTGGAATCGTCCTGTCGGGTGCAGTGCAGATGGAGAGAGTTGATTACATGGGAAATCGTTCGATTGTGCTTTCTGCCGAGCCGTCAGAGCTTTTTGGCGAAGCTTTTGCCTGTTCCGGTATATCAGCTATCCCTGTCAGCGTTGTTGCCGTAAAGCAGAGTGAGGTTATGTTTATTGATTGTGCAGGAATCATGCGTTCCTGCGAAAAATCCTGCTCTTTCCACCGTCAGATGATCTTCAATCTTATGAAAAATCTTGCTGAAAAGAACGTTCTTTTCCATCAGAAGCTGGAAATAACATCAATGCGAACAACGCGTGAAAAGCTTTTAACTTACCTTGATTTCCAGGCAAAAAAATGGGGCAGGCGTGACTTTGCGATTCCTTTTGACAGACAGGAGCTTGCCGACTACCTTGAGGTAGACAGGAGCGGATTGTCCTCTGAAATCGGAAAGCTGAAAAAAGAAGGTATAATAGATTCGGACAAAAACAACTTCGTTCTCCTGTAATCGATACCTCGGGTTTATATTTTTATTTATGTAGAATTTTTAATTTACCAATCCTATTTGTTTTAGTTATGTTAGTGTGTTTAACACAATTTTGAAAGGAGCAAAAATGTCAGAATTTCTTTCGTCACTCCACCCGGCTTTTGTTTGTATTATTGTCTGTTGTGCAAAGATAGTTGAAATATCCGTTCAAGCTTTGAAGACCTGCATGATGGTAAAGGGTCAGCGAGCAAAGGCGGCGGGACTTGGTTTTCTTGAATGTGTCATCTGGGGTCTTGTCATATCAACTATCATCGGAACCTTGGGCGACAACCTTTTTTTGCTTTTGTTTTACTGTATAGGTTATGCGTCGGGTCTTTTCATCGGCTCAACAATCGAGGGAAAGCTTGCGCTCGGAACCTCAAATCTTCAGCTCATAGCAGGCGATGAATCTGCTGCGAAGATCATTTCGTATCTCAAAAACAAAAACTACGGCTACACTGTTTTTGAAGGACACGGCTCAAAGGATAAAATGAACATGATACTCATTGTTCTTGCGCGCAAGGAAATGGCACGAGTGCTTAAAGATGTAAGACAAGAATGCGACGGCAAGGTTTTTGTTGTGGCATCCGATGTGAGCAAATATGCCGGCGGCCACGGAATGCCCAAATAAGGGGTATGCTTGTCCCATATAAAAAAACAATTCAAATTGAATAAAAAAATAAGCTCCCGATTTTTGTCGGGAGCTTATTTTATGAAATCAGTTTCTGAGACTGTGAATAGGTGCGGGGATTCGTCCGCCGCGGTTGATGAATCTTTCGCAAGAGAATGTGTTTACAGGAATTATTGGAGCATATCCGAGAAGCCCTCCGAATTCAATCTTATCACCGATTTTTTTGCCGTATGCGGGGATAAGTCTTACGGCGGTGGTTTTGCCGTTTATCATACCGATGGCGGCTTCGTCTGCAATGATTCCAGAGATTGTTTCGGCTGAAGTGTCGCCGGGAATTGCTATCATATCAAGACCTACCGAGCAAACACAGGTCATGGCTTCAAGCTTTTCAAGGGTGAGCGAACCGCAGGATACGGCGTCGATCATGCCCTGATCTTCCGATACGGGGATGAAGGCACCCGAAAGACCTCCGACATGGGAGGATGCCATGGCTCCGCCTTTCTTTACGGCATCGTTGAGCATTGCAAGAGCGGCAGTGGTACCGGGTGCGCCGCAGCTTTCAAGCCCCATACCCTCAAGAATGTGAGCCACAGAGTCGCCCACGGCGGGTGTAGGAGCGAGAGAAAGGTCAACGATACCAAAGGGTACTCCTAGACGCTTTGAGGCTTCTCCTGCCACCAACTGACCCATTCGGGTAACCTTAAATGCAGTTTTCTTTATAACGTCAGCAAGTGTTGAAAAATCACAGTTGCCTGCACGCTCGACAGCGCTTCTTACAACGCCAGGCCCCGATACACCAACATTGATTACTGTTTCGGGCTCTCCAACACCGTGGAAAGCGCCTGCCATAAACGGGTTGTCTTCGGGAACATTGGCGAAAACAACGAACTTGGCACATCCTATTGAGTCATTGTCACGGGTGAGATATGCAAGCTTCTTGATATTTTCGCCGCAGATCTTGACGGCATCCATGTTTATTCCCGAGCGGGTGGTACCGACATTGACTGAGGAACACACCTTGCCTGTTTCGGCAAGAGCCTGAGGAATCGCTTCAAGCAGGCATCTGTCGTTTGCTGTAATTCCTTTATGTACCAAAGCTGAAAAACCGCCGAGAAAATTAATGCCTACGGTATCTGCTGCTCGGTCAAGAGTTTTTGCAATCTCCACATAATCATCCGCTGATCTCGAACCGCCGACAATTGCCACAGGGGTTACTGAAACGCGTTTGTTGATGATCGGGATTCCGTACTCCTTTTCGATACTGCAGCCTGTTTCCACAAGCTTTTCGGCGTTTCTTGTGATTTTGTCATAGATTTTTGCGCAGGTTTCTTTGTTGGAATCTGTCTGGCAGTCGAGAAGAGAGATGCCCATTGTGATTGTACGGACATCGAGGTGCTCCTCGCGTATCATATTTATAGTTTCAAGAATATCTTTAGTGTTGAGCATTGTGGGTTTTCCTCCGGGAGCTTATATTCTGTGCATTGAGTTGAAGATGTCTTCGTGCATTGCCTGAATAAGAAGCCCGTTCTGCTCACCGAGAGCTTTCAGTTCGTCAACAAACTCTCCGAAGCTTATTGAAAGCTCGTCTATCTCCACGAGCATCATCATTGCAAAATAATCCTGAAGAACGCTTTGAGTGATATCGACGATGTTGGCGCTGAAATCCGCGCAACGGGTGCTGACCTTTGCGATAATACCTTTAGTGTCTTTTCCTGTTACTGTAATAACTGCTTTCATTTTGTGTATCCTTTCGAGAATATTGCTTTTGCAATATTTTAGCATATTTTGTGCCGAAAGTAAAGAGGGAAAGCGGAATTTGTTAGAAATTGACGCCCAAAGAGATTCTTCGGGCGCCTTTGTTATATGCTCATAAGTTCCGACACGGTTACGAATTTATAGCCATCTTCTGATAATTCCAAAAGTATTTTTTCAAGTGCTGCAGGTGTTGGACTATTTCCCGCGTTGTAGTCGTGAAAGAGTATAATATCTCCGTCTCTGAGATTTTCGATCACATTTGTAAAGATGCAATCAGCGCTTGGGCAAGCCCAGTCACGTGTATCCTGTCGCCACGACCACAAAACTGCTTTGCTGTCGCTTGCAAGCACTTCTTTAACAATATCATTGTTAAGATATCCTCCCGGTGGTCTGAAAAGAACGGGACAGGTCCCTGTGATCTCAAAAATCACATCTGATGCTTTTTGGATTTCTTCAAGAAATTCGGTTGCTGATATCTTTTTAAGGTCGGGGTGGGAGTAGGTGTGATTTCCGATCTCATGACCTCGGGTATATTCTTCCCTTACTATATCGGGATAGGCCTTTGCGTTTTTGCCGATTACAAAGAAAGTTGCTTTTGCGTTGTACTTGTCGAGAATTTCAAGTATCTGAGGCGTGTATTTCGGATGTGGTCCGTCATCAAAGGTTAGAGCAACACATTTTTGTGCCGAGCGATTGCTGACATAAAGATTGCTCTTGCCCTTTTCAAATTCGTAATCGCTTATTCTGTCGCCTTTTGTATTAAATGGCGACAGAATTAACATAATGATAACTGAGAATACGATAAAAATGGTTTTTTTCATCATGATCTTATTTGAAATCGTCAAGAGTTCCAAAAGTATAGCCTCTTGACTTAAGAGATGCGATGAGATCATCCATAATTTGGGCATTTGTGCCGGATGTCGGATGGAGAAGCATAACACAGCCGTTGTGAATACGGGACAGTATCAGTTCCTTTGCTTTTTCAGGTGCCATCTGCTTGTTGTTATCCCAGTCAGCATAGGCAAGACTCCAGAAAACTGTTTTGTATCCGAGATCCTTTGCAAATTTTAGATTTTCTTCCGAAAACTTTCCTTCAGGAGGGCGGTAGTATTTTGCCATTTCAACCCCTGTTTGCTCCTTGAATATATACTCGATATCCGACAGCTCTTCTTTGAATTTTTTGGGATCTGTTATCTTGCTCATATCGCAGTGTGATGTCGAATGATTACAAATGAGGTGTCCCCCTGCAATCATTCTTTCAATAAGATGCGGATTTGCTGTGATAAAATGGGGGAGAACAAAAAATGCTCCTTTTACATCGTGTTTTTTCAGCGCATCAAGTGTTTTCTCTACATTTCCGTTTTCATATCCCGCGTCAAAGGTAAGATAGATCTTTTTTTCATTCTCGTTTCCGAGATAGATTACATCATATTTGTCAATGATATCAGAGGCTTCAAACGAAGTCGGTCTTTCCTCGTTTTTTGTCGGGACCGTATACCACGAAAAGCATTCGGATGCATTGTTTGTGTCGGCATAAATATGAGCGGATGTGGCGGCGATCAAAAATGCCGCCGCGGCAGTTACATATTTTTTTTGCAACTGTATCACCTCCGAAAAATATTTTGTGCATTGAAGTGAAAAATAAACATCTGATTTTCAAGAAATAATGCTTCAATTTGCCACAAATCGGCAAAAGCACTTGAATTTTATGAAAATATGTAATATAATAATATGTATGTAAAAAATAGGCTTTTTCGGTTATGCCGAAAAGCGTTTTAAGAAAGGATAAAATAAAATGAAAATTCTTGTTATCAATGCAGGAAGCTCTTCGATCAAGTATCAGCTTATCGACATGACAAACGAACAGGTCATCGCCAAGGGTATGTGCGACAGAATCGGTATCGCCGGCGGTAACTTCAAGCAGAAAGTCGACGGCCGCGACGATTATAAGCTTGATGTTGATATGAAGAATCACGAGGAAGCAATCAACCTTGTTATCAAAACTTTGACCGACCCCGTTCAGGGCGTTATTTCTTCGATGAGTGAGATCAACGCTGTCGGACATCGTGTTCTTCACGGCGGTGAAAAGTTCTCGGGCTCTGTTATCGTTGACGAAAAGGTTGTTGAAGCTATCAAGGAATGCTTTGACCTTGGACCTCTTCACAATCCCCACAACCTTACAGGCATCCTTGCCTGCGAAAAGCTGATGCCCGGCGTTCCTCAGGTTGCTGTTTTTGATACAGGCTTCCATCAGACAATGCCCGACTATGCTTATATGTATGCACTTCCTTATGAATATTACGAAAAGTACAAGATCCGTCGCTACGGCTTCCACGGCACATCTCACAGATATGTCAGCGCAAGAGCAGCTGCAATGCTCGGCAAGGAAAACAATCCCAAGGGTCTTCGTGTTGTAACCTGCCATCTCGGCAACGGTTCTTCGATTGCCGCTGTCAAGGACGGTAAGTGCTTTGATACAACAATGGGTCTTACACCCCTTGAAGGTATCATGATGGGTACACGTTGTGGAAGCATTGACCCTGCTATCATTCCGATCATCATGAAGAAGGAAAACATCACCGCAGAACAGATGGATACCATCATGAACAAGAAGTCGGGTATCCTTGGTGTTACAGGCGGTGTTACAAGTGACAACCGTGACATCGAAGAGGGGGCAAGAAACGGCAACGAACGCTATCAGCTCGTTGAATCGATGCTTTGCCATCAGCTCACAAAGTATGTCGGCGGATATGCTGCAGCTATGGGCGGAATCGATGCTGTTGTCTTCACAGGCGGTATCGGCGAAAACAATCCTCAGTATAGAACCCGCGTTGCCGAAAAGCTCGGCTTCATGGGTGTTGAGATCGACGAAGAACTTAACGCAAAGGCAAAGCGCACAAGCGTTGAATACGACATCTCCACAAAGGATGCCAAGGTAAGAGTTCTTGTTATTCCCACAAACGAAGAGCTTATGATCGCAAGAGATACTCTTGAGCTCTGCTCGAAATAATCAGCATTTAACATAAAAAATCACTGCGTTCACTCGCAGTGATTTTTTGTTTTGTCTGGTTTCTTTTTATGATGCTTGACACTGCTTCACACAAAGGAAGCAGATACAGAAAAAATGCGAATATCAGAGAGCCTGTCGGTGCGCCGATGGAGGCGAGAGGTACGGCTCCAGCAATCGACCATGGAACAAGCGGAGCTATGACCACAGCGGAATTCTCCAAATCAATGGCAAGTTTTTCTTTATCCTTTTCAACATTTTCGCAAAGCTGTTCGCACAGCATGATGGTCAAAGTCTGGTTACAGGCGGTCATGCCTGCAACTATCGATGTCAGAAGTACGGACACAAACGGGGTTGTTGTGGAAGCAAGCTTTTCGGTGAGTTTTTTTATACTGTCAAGAAGCCCGGTCTTTTTGAAGATTCCGGAATATGCCGAGGATATCAGAATTATCATTGATACTCTCAGCATTGAAATAATGCCCCCGCCATTCATCATTGAGGCGATTTCCGCACTATCGGAAGAATATCCGAAAAAAGAACATTTAAGAATATCTGAAAGCGAAACGCTTTGGACAAAAAGACAGATGATTACTGCCGATACGATTCCGCCCAACATGACGATTCTGACATTCAGTCTTAACAGCGCAAGAAAAAGAAGAATTATTGCAGGAATGACAGCGAGGATTGATAGATTGAAGTCTTTTTCAAATACTGTGGCAAGATCGGGTAAATGGCTGTTGCTTTTTGAAAAAAGACCGATAACAACATATATTGTGCAGGAGATAAAAAAAGGAATCGCCGCGGTTTTTAACATTCTTTTTATATTCAAAAAAATATTAGTTTTTGTAATAGTCGCTATCAGAAGTGCGCTTGTGGAAACAGGGGAACACCTGTCTCCGAAATATGCACCTGCAACTACGGCGCCGCCTGTAATTAAAGCGGAAATTCCCAAAGTATGCGCCATCGTGCTGCATATAACGCCGATGGTTGCCGCGGTTCCGAAAGCTGTTCCCGTGAGAAAAGATAAAAGACAGTTGAGAATAAAAGTCATCAGCAAAAATATTGATGGCGAGATCAGCTTTGCCGACAGCGAAACGATGACAGGGATGGTGCCGGATGCACGCCAAAGAGCTGTGATGATGCCTATCAGAAGGAAGATTAAAAGTATATTTTTAACAGTTTTTATCCCCGAAAAAGCCATTTTGAAAATATCTTTTACCGAAAAGCCTTTTTTGAAAGCATATCCGGCAAAGATCAAAAGACCTATCAGAAGAGAGTATATCAGATTAAGTTTTAATATCAGACAGGCAAGAAGTGTAATGCAGAAAGCTGCCAAAACTATAAATTCCATAAGCCTCAATATGAAGCTGACATCGTGTTTCCACGATGTCAGCAAAGTTTTATTAATGTATATCAGAACAAACCGACGATCTTTCCGTCTTCGTCGACATCAATCTTCTCTGCCGCGGGAACCTTGGGGAGTCCGGGCATTGTCATGATATCTCCGGTCAGAACTACGATAAAGCCTGCGCCTGCCGAAACCTTGACATTTTTGATTGTAACAGTGAAGTTTTCGGGAGCTCCGAGCTTTGTGGGATCGTCCGAGAAGGAATACTGTGTTTTTGCCATGCAGATGGGAAGAGAGCCGAAGCCGAGATTGGTAAGAGTTGCGATCTGCTTTGCTGCGGCGGGAAGAACAGAAATACCACATCCGCCGTAGATCTTTTTGACAACAGCTTCAATTTTTTCTTCAATTGTGCCGTTAAGCTCATAAGAGAAGGTGAAATCACCTTTTTCTTCTTCACAAAGTCTTACAACTTCGCGTGCGAGCTCAACTCCGCCGGCACCGCCGTCGGCCCAGACGGTTGAGAGCACTACATTAACTCCGAGTTCCTTGCATTTTGCGATGATGAACTCGATTTCCTTGTCTGTGTCAGTTGGGAAACGATTAACAGCTACGACGCAGGGAAGCTTATATACATTTTTGATGTTGGAAACATGACGGAGAAGATTGGGAATACCCTTTTCGAGAGCTTCAAGGTTTTCGTTTGCAAGCTCGGTCTTCAAAAGACCGCCGTGCATCTTGAGAGCACGCACAGTTGCAACCATAACTACTGCCGAGGGGGTGAGACCTGCCATGCGGCATTTGATATCAAGGAACTTTTCCGCACCGAGATCTGCGCCAAAGCCTGCTTCTGTGATAGCGTAATCGCCCATTTTGAGAGCAGTTTTTGTGGCGATGACAGAGTTACAACCGTGAGCAATATTCGCAAAGGGCCCGCCGTGAACAAATGCAGGGGTGCCTTCAAGAGTTTGAACAAGGTTCGGCTTGATGGCATCCTTGAGAAGTGCGGTCATGGCTCCCTGGGCCTTGAGATCGCCGCAGGTGACAGGCTTGTCATCATAGGTATAGCCAACAATTATGCGGGAAAGTCTTTCCTTGAGGTCAGTGATGGAAGAAGCAAGGCAGAGCACAGCCATTATTTCGGATGCGACTGTGATGTCAAATCCGTCTTCTCTCGGCATACCG
>JAZSFD010000023.1:0-13979 GCA_045532035.1 Eubacteriales bacterium
TTATAGCTTGTTTTGCGGGACGATGTGGGCATCGTCCCCTACAATTATTGCAAACGCTCATCTGTCATCGGTGGATGAGGTGTCGGAATCAAGCCTATGGCCAAAACTCCAACTCCCTCAGTCGCTTCGCGACAGCTCCCCAAAAGGAGGAGCCTTTTCTGCCTCCCTCCCCGAGGGAGGTGGCACGCGAAGCGTGACGGAAGGAGTCAGAGTTTAGTCGATGGCAAAGACAATTGCGAGAGGGGCTATCGCGCCCCTCTCGCACACTCCCCCTCGTTATTTCTTTTTGAAAAAGAAATAACAGTAGAAAATAATTATCGAAAAGGATTTTCCGATATCAGCCTTTTTCCGATATCAAAAGGCTGCAAAGGTTGAAGCTTTTCTGCAAGGGTTTGTCGATATCTAAAGACGATGTCAGCACATCTGATTGGACTTCTGCTTTGCCGATATCAGAAGCCTTGTTTTGGAAAAATGGGCGTATCAATCAGCCGCCCTTTCAGGCAATGGGGGTATTATGACACTCCCTGTTTGTGCATATTGCTAACAGCAATTATTGTAATACACTTTGTCAGCAAGCTCACCGTTCTGATTTTCAGAACGGTTTTTGCTATATCAGTTTATTTCTGTCTTTATTCCCGTTTTTTCTGCAATCAGATTGGCGTATTCCGAAAGGTCGTCTTTTGCAAGAAATTCGGTGTTGCCGAAAGCTGGCTCCTTGCCTAAAAGACCGGATTTTGAGATACCGAGGGGATGATAGGGCTCAAGGTGGATTGCGCTGACATTTTTAAGAGAATTTGCAAGCGCGGCTATCCTTTCAAAATGCTCTTTTTCAAGATTGATGCCCGGGATTACAGGGCATCTCAAAATGATATTTGCCCCGATTCCGTCAAGACGGTGCAGATTTTCAAGAAGGATTCGGTTTGAAACGCCCGTGTGTTTTTTGTGCTTATCATCGTCGAAAAGCTTGATATCATAAAGCCACAGATCAACATATTCTGCGATTGTTTCAAGAGACAGTCTGCAATATCCGCTTGTTTCGACAGCTGTGGAGATACCCTTTTCCTTTGCTGTTTTGAGAAGCTCAAGAGCAAAATCGAATTGCATCAAAGGCTCGCCTCCCGAAAGGGTCAGCCCGCCGCCCGATTGCTCATAAAAGGGCATATCACGAAGAACAGTGTCGATTATTTCATCGGCACTTTTTTCTTCTCCGCAAAGCTCAATCGCCTTTGATGGGCAGATGAGAGCACATTCGCCGCATTTTTCGCAAACGGCTCTTGAAAAAGAGTGCTCTTTTTCGGAAAGAATATGGCATCCGTTTTTGCAGACTCCGACACATCCGCCGCAGCCGATGCATTTTCTCTCATCAAAGAAGAGCTCGTTTCTTTGGGCGTGGGATTCGGGATTGTGACACCAGACGCAGGACAGGGGACAGCCTTTGAAAAAAACGGTGGTTCGGATGCCGGGACCGTCCGATGTGCTGAAGCGCTGAATGTTGAAAATTTTTCCGTTCATTTATATATCATGCTCCGTGCGCAGAATAACTTCTTTTTGCATCTCGGGCGAGATGCGGGTGAAATAGTCGCTGTAACCGCCGATGCGTACCACAAGATCCTTGTACTGCTCGGGATTCTTGACCGCCTTTTCAAGGGTCTCTTTGTCCACAACATTGATCTGGATTTCAAATCCTCCGCGGGAGATATAGGTTTTCACGATGTTTTTCATGGTATCGATCGAGCTTGCACCGAGGGATTTTTTTGAAAATTTCATGTTCACGGCAACACCGCCGATGAGCTCATGGTGAGCCCATTTTGTCGATGAAAGTATTGAGGCTGTGGGACCGTTCATTTCGCGTCCCTGGCATGGACCCGAACCGTCTCCGAGAGGAAATCCCGCAATTCTTCCGTCGGGGGTGGCTCCCGTGTTTCGTCCGAATTGCTCATGCATTATCCAGCAGAAAACGCTGGGGATGATGTTGGCGTTTGTGTGGATCGAGTGGTATTTTTTGCATTCGGCAATGATGTGCCCGGTCATGAGGCTGAAATATCGGTCGATCTCGTCGATGTCGTTGCCGTATTTCGGCAGTGTGTTTGCAATCATGCTGCGAAGAGCTTCTTCGCCTTCGAAGTTTTTGTCGAGTATCTCTTTTATCTGTGCGATGCTGTAAAGCTTTTTGTCAAAAACCATGACTTTAAGAGCATAGAGCGAATCCACAAGATTTGCCATGCCCACAAAGCTCGGAGTTATCCAGTTGTATACAGCTCCGCCCTTTTCGATGTCGGCTCCTCGCTTTAGACAGTCATTTACAAAGCAGGAAAGGAGAGGATTCATCGAGTTTTGGTCACGCACCTTGCGCATATAGTCCTGAGCTTCAAAATTCACCTTGATTCTGTAATCCAGATGCTCGAAAAACCGTGACAAAAGAGCATCGAAGCTTTCGTATTCTCTGTCCATGATATCAAGAAGAAGCTGGGGCATATTTGTGTAGGGGCTTGCGACCCAGACGTTTGATGCGGCGACAGGGGTGATCTCAACGCAGGTGCTGTGAATATAGCTGTGAGCTTGCTTTTCGGGAACGCCATAGGAAAGAAGTCCCTTTGTTATCGTGTCATCACCGAAAATGGCAGGATGCGATCTTCCGTGGGAAAGGATTTCGCACGCTTTGTCGAGATATTTGTCGTCCATGTCTTTCGTATAGCAGAGACCGACCGACGGATAAACAAGACGGATGTCGTCAATTACCTGCATCGCCATTTCGGTCAGGTCGTTTGCCACAACATTTCCGTTTTCGTCCCGTCCGCCGACCATGTATCCCGACGAAAGACCGTGGGGAACGCGCATATTTATCTGTATTCCGAGAAGGTCGAGAAGAAGCTGTGCTCTTTCTTTTGTGAGAACACCTTTTTCAATGTCTTCAAGATAATAGGGGAGAAGATATCTGTCCGGATGTCCCAACTGGAATTGCTGGCAACCCATGCGGAACGGATTGAGAGAAAGACAGTGGGTTACAAAATGTACTGCCTGAACTGCTTCGTGGAAGCTTTCTGCAGGCTCTGCGGGAACTTTTTTACAGATTCTTGAGATTTCAAGAAGCTCTTCGCGGCGCACCTCGTTTTTTTCCAGATCGGCAAGCTGTGCTGCCTTCTTCGAATAGCTTTCGGAATAAACAATGACTGCTTCAAGGCATTTTTGGCAGGTGGTGTAAAACTCCCTTTTGTTCTCGTCGCAGGACGAAAGATAGAAGTCTATTTGTTTTATGATTCCGCGAATACCGCTTTTCAGCGCAAGCTCATAATCTATCGCCATGTGCGAATCCTGTCCGCCGCCTGCCTGCTCGCCTCTTTTTCTTGCAATATCAAGATAAACATTCTGCCATTCTGCATAATCCGTTTCATTCATCTGCATTTCGCTTTCGCCGACGATCAGCTCATCCTCGCCGATATGCGGAGGAAAGATTGTGAGGGCATAAAAATACGCATCTGCGTATTTTTCGTAATCCGACGGATTTGTATCTGCAGAATATTTTTTATAGAAGTTATAATAGAATTCATCGCCTCTCGGGAAATGCTCGAGAGCCGCAAGACGCAGTTTTTCGATTCTTTTCATAATCGTTCTCCTTTTATGCCATATACTTGCATTATGGCATAAATTATGATACAATAATAGTATATTAGTTCAAAAATTATGTATAATAGTTCCAAAAGAGGTGCAAATGAAGCCTGAGATAAAATTCCGAAGCTATGCTGATCATAATTTCACCGGGTCTTCCCAGTCGGTGCGTGCTTTTATCTACACAGACTACTCGATAGAACCGCACAATCACGATTTTTATGAGATGAATATAGTCTTCCGCGGTGAAGGAATGCATATGATCGAAAATTCGCATATCCATGTGAAGACAGGAGATGTTTTTGTCATTCCGCCGAATACAGTGCACGCCTATTATGACACCCATGGCCTTGATGTTTTTCATGTGCTGCTGC
The DNA here is from genome assembly GCA_045532035.1 of Eubacteriales bacterium. Taxonomy (GTDB): domain Bacteria; phylum Bacillota; class Clostridia; order Oscillospirales; family CAG-382; genus UMGS1052. The sequence goes on from JAZSFD010000023.1 coordinate 3,981, forward strand.
GCAACAGCTTCATTTCCGAGAACAGGGAAGAGGCGGCAGATATTCCGGGTTTTTTGCAGCTTGTTGAGATCGAGCCTTTTTTGCGCCAGAGCTTTTCGGGCAGATTCTTTCTGCATCTTTCGACCAATCAGCTGACACAACTGAAATCAGATCTTGCTCTTATTGCAGATGGAAGTCTTTTTGATGGTGAAAGTCTTGCGGCGGCGAAGAATCATGCCGCCTGGAAGATTCTTTTCTGGCTCTCCTGTCTTCTTTTTGAACAGCTTGAATCGGCAAAAAACAACTCATATAATAAATATGAAACAAATATAATAAGAGCGCTTGAATATATCCATCAGCATTATGCCGAAAAAATAACCGTCCAAGTGCTGTGCAGGCAGGTGTTTTTGTCGCGCTCGACTTTTTTGAGAAATTTCAGCGCTATCTGCGGTTGTACGCCCATGAATTATCTTAACAAGTACCGTGCCGAAAAAGCTCTCCGCATGATAGAATCGGGACGCTTTTCCAAAACCGAAACGGCACACGCCTGTGGTTTTTATGATCTTTCACATATGGAAAGAGTATTGAAAACCAAAATGTAAAAAACGCAGAGATTTTTGTCTCTGCGTTTTTCTTGGGAAGCTATTTGTTAAAGGAAGGCGGAACTGTGCTTCCGTTTGCGAAGCTGTTCGGCCCCGGCTCTGACATGGAAAAATAGACCCGAGCGGCATCTGTGGTGCCAAAATCGTTGTTTGAACCGGTGCTTTGCACTTCATTGAAGGCATCTCGGAACATTTGATTGTGTGCTTCCTCGCGGTTGAGAAGAAAATCAATGGTCTCGCGGACTTTTTTGTCCTCGATCTGCCGATAAAGATATTCGTAAACTACTTTTGCCCTTTGCTCCGAGGCAATGTTGCTGAGAAGATCTGCACACAGATCGCCCGTAACAGTGACATAATCGCCCGTCCACGAATATCCGGAGGAGTTTATCAGTCCGGGGTTTAGCCCGAGCAGAACATGAGTCTGGATCTCTCCTGAGCCGACGGATTGCGCGTTTACCTCATGTCCGTTAAGAAGATTTATGGTCTGCGCCACCATTTCCATGTGTCCGAGCTCTTCGGCGGCAATGTCGAGAAAAAGATCCTTGATCTTGGGATCTTTTATGCGAAAGCTTTGGGACATATATTGCATTGCCGCCTTAAGCTCACCGTTTCCGCCGCCCAGCTGCTCCTGCAAAAGTACGGCATATTGCGGGTTTGGTCTTTCCACCTCAACCGGGTGAAAAAGCTCTTTTTCATGTTTGAACATAACATTTCCTCCAAATAATTATTTCCGCTGTTATTGTGTGCGGATGACGGAAAAATATTCAAAAATAAATAATTGCGGGACACATTATTCATTTTGGCTTTTGCGGTAAAAAATTGAATATTCTGTAAAATCGCCGATAATAAGCCTTTTTTTGCTGTTCCTATTGACTTTTTTGGGCGTTTGAGTTATAATAGTCCTGAATTTTTGTGTAATCTGAAAATTCAGAATTATTTTTTTGGAGGAATTACCATGAAGAAAATTGCACTCTTACTCGCACTCGTTATGGTTGCAATGTTCGCTTTCGCGGCTTGTACAGAAGCAGGCCCCAAGGATGCTGAATCCATAACAAAGATCACTGTCGCAACAGGCGGCAACACCGGTACATACTATGCTTACGGCATGGCTATGGGTCCTGTGCTTCAGGAAAAGACAGGTCTCACTTTTGACGTTCAGTCCACCGGCGCTTCCAAGGCTAACATCCAGCTTATCCAGGCAGGCGAAGTTGACATGGCTGTCGTTCAGAACGACGTTATGTACTACGCTTACACAGGCACAGACCTTTTCGAAGGTGCTCAGACTCAGGATTTCGCAGCAATCGGTACTCTTTATCCCGAACTCTGCCAGATCGTGGCTTCCAAGGCTTCCGGTATCGAATCTATTGCTGATCTCAAGGGCAAGAGAGTTTCTGTCGGCGACGCAGGCTCGGGCGTTGAATTCAACGCAAAGCAGATCCTTGAAGCTTACGGCATCGATATGAACGCTGACATCGAAAAGCAGAACCTCGGCTTTGGTCCTTCTGCTGATGCTCTCAGAGATGAAAAGATCGACGCATTCTTCTGCGTTGCAGGTATCCCCACAACAGCTATCACAGACCTTGCTATGGGTACTGATATCACTGTTCTTTCTGTTGAGGATGCTGAATTCGAAAAGCTTACTGAAAAGTACGACTTCTACACAAAGCAGATCATTCCCGCAGGCACCTACACAGGTGTTGAAGAGGATGTCCAGACTGTTGCAGTTATGGCAACCTACATTGTTGACAAGGATCTTCCCGAAGAAACAGTTTACAATATCACAAAGGCAATCTTTGACAACAAGGATGCGATTGCAGCTGCTCACAAGAAGGGCGAAGAGCTCGACAGCGCAAAGGCTGTTGAAGGTATCGCAGCAGTTCCTTTCCATGCAGGTGCTGTAAAGTACTTCACCGAAATCGGTGTAATGGAAGCAGAAGCTGCAGCTGAATAATCAGTGAAGAGATGTTTTATCACAGCCGTAATTGCATTTGCGGTTACGGCTGTGACCATTTTTTTGACTTCGTGCGGAGCTGCGTTGCAGCTTTTGGTGTATGACACCGAAAAGAACGAAATATACAGAACTTTCGAAGTTTCCGAAGGATCTGAGTTTTCTGTTGAATTTATACATTCCGTGAATCAAAGCCCTGTTATTGATGTTTTTGTTATTAAAGACGGAAATATCGTTGCCGACAGGACTGTCTATTCCGCTTTCGGCGCAGGTGTTCAGACTTTTGTCGAGGACGGACAAACTCTTGAATATGACGAGCACGGAAACATGGTGGTATCGGGATTTGATATCGTTTTTCCCGAAGTGAAATATATCGTAGGCACCGTTTCCGACCATGTTCTTCGTATTGAAGGGGAATCTATAAGTTTAACAGAGCTGTGCGGCAAAAACGCCCACATTGCTTTCAAGCTCAGATGACCTTGCGGGTCTTTTCTTTGTTTAATTTTTTATCATAATAAGGAGGTATAAAAGTGTCCGAAAACGCAAATCTCAATGTAAACACAAACGGTGTAAAATCTGCCGATGAACTCATGGCGGAATTTGACCGTGAATCGAACACAAGACAGTTTACCGGTCTTGCGTCAAAGATCGTTTCAGGCGCCTTTCTTCTTTTCGCCCTTGCCACATTTGCGACAAGATTTATAACACTTCCCGAGCAGGCAAGAATGGTGGCATTTTTGGGTGTCATCATGTTCCTGGGCTTTCTTATCTTCCCTCTGTACAAGAAGCAGACTAAGAAAAAGAACTACATTCCGTGGTATGATTTCATCCTTGCAATAGTTGCTTGTACACCGTATTTTTACTACGCGACCAATTTCTATGAAATCACAAACCGTGCCGTTATGATAAACGGCGTCGATAAGATCATGGCGATAATCGGTATTGTATGCCTCTTTGAGCTTTGCCGAAGAGCTGTCGGTCTGCCCATTCTTTTTGTGGCAGGAGGATTTATCGCATATGCGTTTATATACGGAAAATCTCTTCATTCGATCCTTTACAATCTTTTCTATACCACCAATGGTATTCCCGGAACACCCCTTAATGTTTGTTCGACCTTTATCGTCTTCTTCATTATTCTCGGCGCGTTCCTTGAAAAGACCGGAATCGGCTCGTTCTTTGTTGACCTTGCAAACTCGATTGCCGGTTATGCATCGGGCGGACCCGCAAAGGTTGCCGTAATTTCATCGGCACTCGAGGGTATGTATTCGGGAAGCTCTGTTGCCAACACCGTCGGCAGCGGAAGTGTTACTATCCCTGTCATGAAGAGCATCGGTTATAAGAGTGAATTTGCGGCGGCGGTTGAAGCAGCGGCTTCCACCGGCGGACAGATCATGCCTCCCATCATGGGTGCGGCGGCTTTCCTTATGTCCGAAATCACGGGTATTTCCTATACAACTATCGCAATCTCGGCGATCCTTCCCGCCATACTCTATTTTGCGGGAATCTTCCTGATGATCCATTTTGAAGCCAAAAAACTTGGACTCAAAGGTCTTCCCAAGGAAAGCATTCCGAATTTCTTTAAGCTTCTTGTCAGAAAAGGATATCTCTTCCTTCCCATCATCGTTCTTGTTTCGATGATGTCGGCGGGCAAAACTCCTGCTATGTCGGCTTGTATGGGTATTGTTACGACTCTCGGCATTATGCTCATTGAAGATCTTGTCAGAGCGATCAACAGATTTGTGAAAAAAACTCAGCGCCGGACCGAAACGCTTATGGAGCTTGCCGTTCTGGTTATTCCCTTTGTCATTCTCGCCTTTCTTATGTTTAACCTCGGTATCAAGCTTGAAAACGCTTGCCTGCTTTCGGGTGTTTCGTATATAATTCTTAGTTTTTTGACAAAGAATACAAAAAAATCGGGCAAGATATCTCTTGAAGCTCTTGAAACAGGTATGCGCAACACCATGGGCGTATCGCTTGCCTGCGCTCTTGCAGGTATTGTTGCCGGTGTTGTTACCATGACAAGCCTTGGTTCGACTCTTATCAGCATTATCGTTCCTATTGCCGAAAAGAATATGTTCCTTGCTCTCTTTATGACGATGATTGCTTGTATCATCCTCGGCATGGGTGTTCCCACTACCGCAAACTATCTCATCATGGCGACGATAACAGCGCCTATCCTTACCGAAATGGGACTTCCTGTTCTTGCGGCGCACATGTTCGTGTTCTATTTCGGAATTGTTGCAGATATCACTCCTCCCGTTGCTCTTGCGGCATACGCGGGAAGTGCCATTGCTCATTCCAATCCGCTTAAAACCGGTGTTATGGCGACTCGCCTTGCAATTACTGCATTTGTTATCCCGTACATCTTTGCTTTTAACCCTAAGATGCTCTTCATTGACGCTTCTGTAATTGAAATTGTGGTTATAATTGTCACTGCGCTTATCGGTATCTTTGCTTTGTCTGCAGCGCTTGAGGGATATATGTTCAGAAAACTCAAGTTTTATGAGATAATCCCGCTTATAATCGGCGGTCTTCTCATGATCTATCCTGACTATATTACCAGTGCGATCGGTTTTGTTATCGTTGCGGTTGTGACTGTACTTCAGTATGTTTTTTCACACCAAAAGAAAGACAAAATTAAATTCTGATATTCAAACAGACCCGCGGCTCCATGCCGCGGGTCTGTTTTTCTTGTCGCGATATTTTGTTTTCAAAAGCTTGACAAACATTTGAACCTGTGATAAAATAGTTCCAAACGAAACAGTTCCGTTTGGAACTATTTTTATTTGTGAGGTGTTTTTATGGCGGGAATGATGCGAAACATCAATGTTATCAGCCGTTGCGGAGCCATCAACAGAAAACAAAGTTCAAAGGTCGCTCTTGACGGAATCTATCACAGCTATATCATTGCTATTCACCGTCATCCGGGTTTTACGCAGGATAAGCTGTCAAGGCATCTTTGCGTCAGCAAAAGCAGTGTCACAAGACATCTGACCTTTCTTGAAGAAAACGGCTATATCGAGCGCCGTCAGGGGAAAGACAAGCGTGAAATGTTGGTTTTCCCCACCGAAAAGCTCGAAGAAGCCCATGCCGAAACCGCGGATATAAGCAAAGCATGGCGCGAAAAAATAATGTCGGAGCTTACCGATGAAGAAAAAGAGCTTGCCGCAACGGTGCTTGAAAAAATGGCGTCAAAGGCGCGCGAGCTCATCTTTGGTGCGGAGGAGGAAGAATGAAAACAGTATTGAGATACCTGAAAGTCTTTTATCGCCGTATGGCGCTTGGCTTTTCGATAAAAACTGCCGCCACTGTCGCCGAGCTTATGCTTCCGTACATTCTCAGCCACATTCTCAAAAATGTCATTGGCGGAAGTGTGACAGACATTCTTCTTTGGGGCGGCCTTATGGTGGTATGCTCTGCCATTGCCCTTGTCTGCAACATAACCGCCAACCGCATGGCGGCGCGGGTGTCCCGCGATTTTGCCGAAAATATGCGCAAAGATCTTTTCAAAAGAACTCTCACCCTTTCTGCCCGTCAGACAGACAAGTTCACCATCCCGTCGCTTGAATCGCGCATCACCACCGACACTTATAATGTTCACAGCTTTATAAATATGATTCAGCGCATGGGTGTGCGCGCCCCCATCCTTCTTGTGGGCGGCATCGGTGTGACTCTTTTTATGGATGCAAAGCTTGCCCTTGTCATGATCGCTCTGCTTCCTGTCATTTTTGTAACCATCTATTTTGTTCGCCTTAAGGGTATTCCTCTTTACCAAAAGGTACAGAGCTCTGTTGATAATATGGTGCGTGTAGTGCGTGAGGATTCCCAGGGAATACGCGTTATCAAGGCTCTTTCAAAGGTCGATTACGAGCACCGCCGCTATGACAAGGTCAACAAAGAGCTTGTGGGAAAAGAGCTTCGAGCGGGGCTTGTCATGGGAAGTGTCAATCCTCTAATGACCATGTTTATGAATATCGGAAGTGTGGCGGTGATTGCTCTTGGTGCATATTTTGTTTCAAAAGACACCACCGATCCCGAAAATGTAATTGCTTTCATGCAGTATTTCACTCTTATTTCCATGTCGCTCATGGCTGTGACAAGAATTTTCGTAATGTATACAAAATGCTCAGCGTCGGCAGGACGCATCGCCGAGGTGCTGAATGCTCCCGATGATATCGTGATAGGATCAAAAGAGGAGTATCCCGACAAACACGGCAAAGAGCATATCGTTTTTGACAATGTCAGTTTTTCTTACAACGGCAAAAGAAACGACCTTGAAAACATCAGCTTTTCGTCGTCAAAGGGGGACTCTCTTGGCATAATCGGTGCCACAGGTTCGGGAAAATCCACTCTCATAAAGCTCCTTTTGCGCTTTTATGACACCGACAGCGGAAGTATATACATAAACGGCGAAAATATCAGAACGATACCGAAAGAGGAGCTGTATGCAAAATTCGGCTCGGCGCATCAGCATGATTTTCTTTTTGCCGATACCATCCGTGAGAATATCAGCTTTGGGCGTGAGCTTTCGCTTGAAGACATAAAAGCCTCAGCAAAGATCGCTCAGGCGGAAAGCTTCATAGACGAGTTGGCTGACGGTTATGACCACAAGCTCTCACAACACGGAGCAAATATTTCGGGCGGTCAGAAGCAACGACTTCTTATATCCCGTGCCCTTGCGGCAAAGCCCGAGATCCTTATTCTCGACGACAGTTCGTCAGCGCTTGACTACAAGACAGATGCGGCACTCCGAAAGGCTCTTTCGGAAAATCTCGGAGATACCACTCTTGTCACGGTTGCTCAGCGTGTAAGTTCTGTCAAGGATTGCACGGTTATAATGGTACTTGATGAGGGCAGGATCATCGGCATCGGAAAACACGAAGAGCTTCTTGAGAGCTGCCCCGAATACCGCGAAATAAGCGATTCGCAGATGGGAGGTGCCATCGTTGACTAAGACAAAAAAAGAAGAGAAAAGATCAAGAAAAGGTGTTTTTCTCCGCCTTTGTTCATATGTGTTAAAATATTGGTATCTTTTTATTCCTGCGATAATCTTCACGCTCTTTTCAAATCAGCTTGCTCTCATGGGGCCTCAGTATTCGGGAGATGCCATTGATGCTCTGGCAGGTGAGACTGTGGATTTTGAGACAGTAACAAAAAATGTTCTCAAAATGCTTTTCTGCTATGTGATCTCGGCGGCGCTGTCATATATTCTTTCGGTCATCATGATAAACATGAGCCAGAGGATAGTTTATACCATGCGCAAACAGGTTTTTGAAAAGCTTACCTCCCTGCCTGTCGGTTACTTTGATACACACCAGACCGGCGAGATAATCAGCCACATCTCCTATGATATTGATACCATCAACAGCACCCTTTCCCACGATCTTGTCCAGATAATGACAAGTGTGTATACGGTCGTAGGCTCTTTGATATTCATGTGGAATATCTCAAAGCCTCTGATAGTTGTTTTTGTTGTTACTGTCCCTGCGGCAATACTTTTCACCCGTTATCGTTCAAAGCTTGTGCGGCCGCTTTTTTCGGCACGCTCCAAAAAGCTTGGCGAGCTTAACGGCTATGCCGAGGAGATGCTGACCGGTTGCCGAACAATCGGTGCATACAACAGGGAAGAGGTCATTTCTCAAAGATTCAATGACCGCAACACCGATGCTATGAATACCTATTATAAAGCGGATTACCACGGAGTCATGACAGGCCCTGCCGTGAATTTCATCAATAATCTTTCGATATCTCTCATTATGATAATCGGCGGAATACTCTATATGTATTCACAGAACGGAGTTGTGAAAGAGGGCGCGCTCTTTTTCATCACCCTTGGCGGAATCGGAAAATTCGTTCAGTATTCAAGAAAATTTGCAGGTCCCATAAACGAGTTTGCAAACATCCTCACCGAGCTTCAATCGGCTTTTTCCGCTGCCGAGCGTGTTTTTGCCGTCATCGACGAGCCGGCAGAGCCTGCCGACAGAGAAAATGCACAAGATCTTTCAGAGGTGAAAGGCGAGGTCGTGCTTTCTGATGTTACTTTCGGATATATTCCCGAAAGGATGATACTCAAGGATATTTCGTTTGTCGTACAACCCGGCAAGACGATAGCCATCGTGGGACCCACCGGAGCGGGAAAAACGACTGTTATAAACCTTCTGATGCGCTTTTATGACATAAACGACGGAAAGATTACGGTTGACGGCGTTGATACTCTCGATATCACAAGAGCCTCCCTGCGCCGCGCTTATACGATGGTCCTGCAGGACACCTGGCTTTTCAACGGAACCATCTATGAAAATATTGCCTACGGCAGAGAAAATGCCACCTACGAGGAGGTCAGGGCTGCGGCAAAGACAGCGAAAATTGATAGCTTCATCGAAAGCCTTCCCGACGGCTATGATACGGTGCTGACTGACGACGGAGTTAATATTTCAAAAGGTCAGCGCCAGCTGATTACCATTGCCAGAGCCATGATATCGGGCTCACAGATGCTTATTCTTGACGAGGCGACATCAAATGTCGACTCAAGAACCGAAATCAAAATTCAGGAGGCGATGAACCGCCTGATGGAGGGGCGCACCTGCTTTATTATCGCCCACAGACTTTCGACAATAAAGAATGCCGATACTATCCTTGTTATCCGTGACAGCAGAATCACCGAATCGGGTAATCACGAGGAACTTTTGAAAAAAGGCGGCTTTTACAGCTCGCTTTATAATTCGCAGTATGAATAACAAAAAAGGAGATAAAACAATGAAAAAATTATGTTTGGCTATGGTGCTTATTTTGATGTCTCTTTCTTTTGTCGGATGCTCTTCGGGCAAGAGCGATGACCTTTACACAAAGGGACTTGAGGTTACAAATATCATGGAGGAAATGGTCGACAGCGAAAACTATGCTAACATTATAGGTGTGCCGAATATGGGTGATGAGAAGAAAGCTCAGGTGGCACAAGTCGATCTTTCCGACCCTGTTGCTGTATACGAGCTATCCCTTCCAAATATAGATGAGCTTATCGTAAAATTGGGATTTGAAGATTATCCGGATTGGATCAAGCTTACGCCTTCTCTCAAAGAACAAATTGAAAACAAAATGGGCTTTGCGACTTTTGCAAATATGATAAACTCTGCGCAGGGAAGCGAAACGATTGCTTTCTGCTCGATTTATACCGCCATCATCAAGGATAAGAGCATAGCTTGCGAAAAGCCTGTCACTTATCTTTATGTGTTTGACATCGGAACCGCCGTTGCCGTAACCTTCTCGGACGGTGCGGCGCAGGGAAATTTCCTTTTTGCCGATGATTTTTATTCCACCGAGGCTCTTGATGAGCTCTTTAAGCTGTTCGGTGTCGGATACAAAATAATAAAGTAACCGCTTTCCCCTGTCGCAGAGTTGTTCCTGCGGCAGGGGGTTTTTGTATGAATCATATAAAACGGATATCGTTTTTTGTGTTATTTGATGAAAATG
>JAZSFD010000053.1:0-2759 GCA_045532035.1 Eubacteriales bacterium
GGCAGGGGTGCGAAGCTTTTTCATGCATTTCCCTCCTTTTTTGCATTTTTGCGCATGAAGCGCAAGAGTGTCATGGAATATTCTTTCTTTTCCTCGTCGGTCATGTTTTTTGTCACAAGATCGTCGCAGGAGTATTCAAGATCGCGGTTGGCGCGCCGAACCATGAGATAGATGATTGGGTTGAACCAGTGCATTGCGTTTGCGGCAACAAGAATGAGCTTGTACCACATATCGCCTCGTTTTGCATGGGCATTTTCGTGAAGAAGTACCAGTTCAAGCTCGCGCTCGGATAGCTCTTCGTCGGGAATAAGTATTCGCTTTCTGAAAAATCCCGTCATCATCGGACTTTCGATGAGAGCACTTTTGTAAATGTTGTCTTTGATATGGCAAAGGCTTTTCTTTATTTTTGAATTGAACGCAGCAAGAACGATGAAATGATAAGCGAGAAATATAACGGCACCTGTCGCCCAGATTGCGGTGAGGAGTTGTGCGACAGAAACAGTGAATGTTTTTTTCTCCTCAGCACCGGGAGTCTGTGTGGGGACATAGATCGTTGCATCTTCATATATTTCTCCGCTTTCTATGTAAGACGGAAGCTTTGTTTCCTCGGCGCTTTCGGAGTTGATTAGGGGTTGGGAGAGTATTTGCGGCTGTTCAAAGACGATGGGAGCGAAAACGATGTCAAAGCGCGCGGGCACAAGAAGTCTTATTGCCACGATGAGCCACGCGACATAGCGATATTTTGCTTTGTATCTTTTTCCGAAAATATCCGAAAAGAGTAGAAGCAGAAGACAAACCGCCGACATGGTAATCGTGATGACCGCAAGATCGATAATCATCATTTTGCCTCCTCGATGAATTTTTTCAGCTCGTCGATGTCATCGTCAGAAAGCTTCTTTCCGTCATAAAGGGAGGAGAGCAGGCTTGATAACGACCCGTGATGCATCCTTTCAAAAAAGCTTTCGCTTTCGCTTTTGAGATAGTCGTCCTTTTTCACCGCCGGAGTATAAAGATTTATTCTGTGCTCTTTCTCGCAGGTCAGAAATCCGCGCTTTTGAAGGCGGGCGAGAAAGTTTAGCACTGTGGTTTTTGTCCATGTGCGGTCGAGATGCTCCATAATATCGTCGCAGGAAATGCCCCCTTTTTCGGCATTCTCCCATATGACCATCATGATCTCGTGTTCGCATTCGGGAAGCTTGTTCATTTTTGCACCTCTTGTTTTACAATTGTCGAATTACAATTATATTTTACACTTGTCGAACAACTTTGTCAATAGGTTTTGGCAAAAAAATTATAACCCCGAAAAATTTCTTTCGGGGTTATAGTGATACATCAGAAAAACGATATCTGATTTGTTTCGGGCAGCGAATCGAGAACTCCGTTTCTTGAGAGGATCTCAATGACCGCTTTGGTGACACCGCCTTTTTGACGAAGCTCCTCCTGCGAGATGATGTTGTTCTCCCGCATGACGGTCTCAAGGTTGAGAGCCGCAGTTTCTCCAAGTCCCGGAAGGGAAGAGAAAGGCATTCTTATGGCGCCGTCCTCGGGCAGAAAAGCTTTTGCCGCAGATTTGTTCAGATCAACCGGCAAGAACTTGATCTTTCGTGCCAACGCTTCGTTGACAAGCTGCATTGTTGCAAGCGTTTCGTGATCCTTCTGTTTTGCGGCGGTGCCCATGTCTTCGATGTTTTTGATGGTGCGCTCGACTTCGCCTTTGCCTTTGCCGACTATCTCGGCGTCAAATCCGCCGGGGGCAACCGACAGGAATGCGGCATAGAATTCGAGAGGCATATGCACCTTGAACCAACCGAGTCTGAGGGCGGAGATAACATACGCCGCGGCGTGCGCTTTCGGGAACATATACTTGATTTTTTCGCAGGACGATATGTACCAATCTGGAACCTTGTGGGCTTTCATTTCTTCTTTCCAGTCCTCCCACTTATCACATTGACCTTTTGCGACCTTTCCTTTTCGGACATCCTCCATGATTTTGAAGGCGGTGCCGTTTTCAAGGCCGTGATAGATGAGATAGACCATGATATTGTCACGCGTTCCGATAACCTGAGAAATGTCGCAGATTCCATCTTTGATAAGATCCTGTGCGTTGCCCAGCCAAACATCGGTGCCGTGGGAAAGACCCGAGATCTGAAGAAGGTCGGAAAATGTCTTTGGTTTTGCATCGACGATCATCTGACGGACAAATTTTGTGCCAAATTCCGGCAATCCGAAGGTGCCGACGGGACTTCCGATATCCTCGGGATTTACGCCGAGAGATTTTGTAGACGCAAAAAGCTCCATGACTCCCTCGTCGGAAAGAGGGGTGTCAAGTGTGAAGCCGTACTCCTTACCTACCTCTGTGACTATCGCATCGGAATATGAATCGTCGCCGAGCGAATAAAAGCCGAGGCATTTTATGGCGCCCATACGTAAAGAAAGGCTTTCGTCGGGGACTATCTTTGAGGCAGACGCTATCTGCAAAACGCCCAGACCGTCACATTTCGGGCAAGCACCCTGCGGACTGTTAAACGAAAACATCTTTGGTGTAAGCTCACCAAGGCTTATTCCGTGCTCTACGCAGGCGTAGTTTTGGGAAAAGGTCTGCTCTTCCCCGTCCACTACGGATACTATCGCAACGCCGCCGCTGAGCGATGACGCCGTTTCAATAGAATCAGCTATGCGTGAACGAATACTGTCGCTCATTACAAGGCGGTCAACGACAACCTCAATAGTATGCTTGAGGTTTTTCTCAAGACTTATTT
>JAZSFD010000137.1:0-5103 GCA_045532035.1 Eubacteriales bacterium
AGATAGGAGATAAGACAATGACAAAGACACTACTCAAGACCCCTTACAGGGCGGCAAAGGAAAAACAGGACTTGGCGATACTCAAGGACTGGAATGAAATGACATCAATCCCTGGCCAGAGCCACACAATGGTCACACAGGCGTTGATGAAGAAATACAACCTGCACAGTCCGTCGGCTATCTGGTCGGCAAGACGCAGGGCGGAGAAGCTGCTGGAGCAGCAGGAGGCATGACATGTATTGCGATGTATGTATGGGGATCAACAGCCACAAATGTCCGGTATGCGGTGAGCAGCCGAGGCAGATTGAATGTCCGACATGCGGAGGCAGCGGAGCGGTAGCCTACTGGGCTATGAACCTCGAGACCGAGGAGGAGACGACGGTCACCTTCGAGGCTTGGAGCTGCATACCGGAGACAGCCGAGGAAGCGAGGAGCCGAGGTCAGAAATGGCACAGGCTCGAAATGGAGAAATGCGAGGAGTGCGACGGCACCGGATTGATATGGGAGGAACAGTCATGGTAGAGACAATGCTGACGATCAACGAGGTCGCAGGGCTGACCCAGTTGAGCATATCACACATTTACCACCTTGTCAAGGACAAGGCGATACCCCACTACAAGCTGGGATCGGCGGTAAGGTTCAAGAAGACCGAGATTGCGGAGTGGCTGCAATCGAAACGGGTTTACACGAAACAGGAGATTAACAGGGAAGCCGACACCTATACGGCAACCCACTAAACACAGTGACAATGGAAGATCAGAAGAAGAAAAATCTGGGACTCTACGAGTTTTGGAGGGCGTGTCCGGCAGAGGCTATTAAGCCGATAAAAGGCGGTAAGCTGGCCGGAAAGTCTGACATCAATCCGGTATGGCGAATCAAGGTACTGACGGAGAAGTTCGGACCATGCGGCGAGGGCTGGTACATCGAGGAGGTGGAACGCTGGACGAACGAGACTTCTGCAGGAGAGGTCGGAGCCTATGTCAAGGTACACCTGTACTACAAGACCAGCTCCGGAGAATGGAGCAAGCCGGTTGTCGGTGTCGGAGGAAACAAGCTCGTGGGAAAGGGCGTCGGCGCGGAGCAGAACGACGAGGCTTGGAAAATGGCTATGACGGACGCGATGTCGGTAGCCTGCAAGAATCTGGGTATCGCGGCGGATGTCTATTTCGCGAAAGACCGCACGAAGTACACCCTGCAGGAGGAGGTGGAGCAGCGCGGACAGACCGGACGATCAGCCGGCAGGCAGCAGGGCTCACAGCAGCAACCGACCCAGCAGGTGGCAAAGACGCGTGTAACGATGCACGCCCTCCAGACCGGAGCCCACAGCAAGGAGGTCGTATGGCTCGCAGGGTACAACCCAGCCGACAAGGAGGCGTATGCCAACGCCCGCACCTCACTCTGGAACGCCTTTGAATGGGAGTCCGGCGATGTATTCCTTGAGCTTGAGAAAATGGCTAACGGAGTAAGAAGATCACAACAACAAACTCAAAATTCATAACGGTATGGAAAGCATTTACAAATTATCAGAAAGAGCCGTCGCAATCTCAACGAGATACGAACAGGCAAGAGCCGCCCTTGAGGAAATGTACGAGGAGAACGGCGGAGAGGTTACAGCCGAGACCGAGGAAATGTCGGCAGAGCTTGAAGAACTTGAGCAGATACAGCGTCAGATCGCCGAGGAGTTCGTGAAATTTCCAGACGAGTATGCAGCATGGTTCAAGGATGTCGAGGCGCAGAAAGCCGTTATTCAGGCGCAGAGAAAGGCAATCGAGGAGGAGCAGAAGAAAGTCCTTGCCAAATACGACGCTCAAATCAAGAAAAAGGACAGCACTCTGGAATGGATCAAGCAGAACATGGAGGCTGCAATGATATTGGCACAGGTCGAGAAGTTCGACAAGAAGAAGACCGGAGGAATGTTCAGCATCTACTTCCAGACGAGCAAGTCGGTGGATGTGGACGAAGATGTAGCACTCAAGAAGTACGAGGACAGCATCAATAAGCTTCGGGCGACGCTTCCGGACTGGCTGATCCTTAACACGAAGATCAGTAAGTCTGTGGCCGGAAAGCTGGAGGAACTTCCGGAGGGATTCGAGCGCAAGCAGTCAAAGACACTGATAATCCGATAGCCTTATGATACTGATCACGAACAACCAACGCGACCAGCTTATCCGTATGCTTGCACTGCTTCCTCAGATTGAAAGCAACAGCAGTCGGGTTCGTGAGACAATCCGGAAGTCAAAGATTCTGCGCAGGAAATTGGCAGAGCGTCCGGAGATCAGTACGGAAGAATTCAAGAAACTCGAAATCGAAAGGAGGACAGACAATGGCGAAGAAAGACAGTAGACCGTACCTTACACACGACCTCGGCGCTCGCAACGACCCGAAGCTCATGGGAATGGTGCTGGAAATGGGAGGTATCGGCAAGGCTATCTGGTGGGACTTGGTCGAAATGCTCTGGGAGCAGGAGGGCTACCTGCCAATGAACTTCAAGATGCTTGCCTTTGATCTTCGCTACTGTTCCCCTGCAGATATCGAGAGGGTTGTCACCGAGTTCGACCTGTTCCAGAATGACGGAGAGAAGTTCTGGAATGTGTCGGCGCTTGCAAGGATTCAGCATAAGGCGAAAGTTTCCGCCCAAAGAAGCGAAGCCGGCAGAGCTGGAGGCATAGTAACTCAAGCGCACAGGGCTGCTCAAGCAAGCGAAGTAGCACCGCCTGAACAACCATCAAGCAACGCAGAAGCAAATGATAAGCAAATGCTTGGAGGTTGCTTAAGCAGCTCGGAAGCAATAAATAAATATATATTCAATAAATTAACAAACTTAAATAATCAAGATAAGTCTATCTATACCGCATGCGCGGGAGAGGACATAGAGAGTTTTTTTATAATTTTCCATTTTGAGAAGAACAGCCGCAGAGCGGCTCATGAAGTGGCCAGATTCCTGGCGCACTACTCCCCTACGAACTGGATGATCGGCGGACAGCCGGTCCACAGCAAGGAGGCTCTTGCAAGAAAATGGACGGTCGAAGATCCTACTGACCGCCTGTATAAAGACGAGAAGCCCCTGTCTTACCTGAAAGCAGCATACATCAACGCAAGACAAGCCGGAGACGAGGAACGCTGGCGACTTGTCAAGGAAGTGCGAGACATGAGCTGCAGGATGGCAGACGGACAGGTTCAGTACTCCTTTGCCTGTACAGACGCTGCAAAGCAGCTGATCATCCGGTATGCTCCGAAAGTCGATGGTTTCATCCTTAATTTCTCAAGATAGCATGAAGACCACCGACACAATAATCCTCGATGCAATCCAGCTGGTATGCCAATTCAAGGAATCCTCGAAGCTTCATCCCGTACTTTGCGACGAACTGGAGCTGGAGACAAACACCAAAGGCATAGATAAAGCGGAAAGGCAGGAAGCACTGCAGAGGCTTGAAGCCGCCGGACACATCAGGCGAGGAAGAACAATCAACCGATACTATTATGTACCAACAATCAAAGACAAGGATATGAACGCTTATGAAGCAAAACTAAAAAAGTACCTCGATGAAACTGCCAGCAAAGACAAGGCGTTTGCCGAGAAGTATGCAGCAAAGATCGAGAAAGACGGAGGCATAGACAAGTCCATCAAGGGATGCGGCGACTACATCGCCAGCGAGGTCTCCAAGAACAGGAAGCGGCAAGTGTGGACCGATCCGGAAATCTACGGAATGGCTCTGCATTACTACGACGAGGGTCTGACGGCTCCTACGAACACTCCACGATACGATGTGGTTGTCACCAATCCGGAACTGACGGAGGAAGACAAGAAACGCCTTGAAATCGAGGCAAAACAAGCCGTTGAAGCCGATTACAGACGCAAAGCGGAGCAACGCATCAAGGACGAGGCTGAAAGGGCTGAAAAACGCCGTAAACAAGCCGAGCAGAAAAAGCAGGAGCAGCTTGAAAAGAAACGCAAGGAGCTGGAGGCAGAGGCGACATTATTCAGTTTTGAGGAGGAATAGCCATGAAAGACTGTGATGAAATCAGAGAATGGTATCAGGAGCAGCGCCAGCGTAAGGAGCAGTCCAGAATGGATTACTGCAAGAGGCAGATCGAGGCGCTGGGATATCCGGTGACGGTGTACCCTGACGGCAAGAAGCTGACATTTGAACTCAACGGCAACACGATCACTGTGTTTCCGTACAAGGGCTGGTGTACCGGCAAGGGCATCAAGGACGGGCGAGGAATCCAGAACCTGCTGAACCGCTTGAGAAAGGAGCGTCGCCAAAGGCTGGAGCTGGAGAATACGGAGTTTGACTGTGGCCACAATGTGGATCATAACCCAAAGGAGGAGCAGATATGATGCAGAGATTGTTCAGAAGAAAGGTGATCGTCCAGAAATGCACCGTCGAGCTTGGCACATACTTCAAGCTCATGAAGAAAGACGGCAAGGCTTCATGCTCGATATGGATCGAGGGAAACACGCCGGTACTCTGTGACCTGTATGTGAGCAAGAGCCACAGGAAAAGAGGCATCGCGACAAAGATGATCAGGCTGTGCGAGGAGATTGTCAAGGAGGAGGGCTTTGAGCACATCTTCCTATGGACGAGAGAGGGAAGCTGGCTCGTGATGTGGTACAGGCAGAAAGGCTATGAGCCGACAGGGGAAATCCTGTTAAGACCTGGGGAATCATTCAGAAACATTTGGCTACGAAAGGAACTATGAAACCGAAGACAAGAAAGGAAAGGGAGGCGGACAAGCTGTTCCGTACGCTATACCCTACCAAGGAAAGCTATGTCAGCGACAGGTTCAGGGAATGGGTCGCTACGAAGATCGTGAAACCGGTTGTCTATACCAGTGGCCACAAGGGGTGGTGCCTGACATGCGGAAAGCCGTTCCCCTGCGAGGCAACCGAAAAGACCGTGATCTGTCCGCATTGTGGCCGCGAGGCTATGGTGCAGAAGACAAAGAAGAAACACGAGTATAGCATTTCATATCTGCAGGAGCTGACATATCACGGAGAGTTTCAGATCATAAACACCTACACCCTGCAGGAGAGCTACAAAGAGGGATATGCCGGCCACTATTGGATTGAGAGGGTTTACACATGGCTCATCAACGACA
>JAZSFD010000147.1:0-2454 GCA_045532035.1 Eubacteriales bacterium
GAAAGGATCGTCCTCGGTACCCTTACCTGTTGCGCCTTCTTCTACCCAGTAAGCAAGCTCTTCATCAGCGCTTACAGCAAAAGAAGCCATCGAAAGTACGAGCATTACTGCAAGTACAGCGGATAAAATTTTCTTTGTCATGATTAAATACCTCCTAATAAGTATCTGACAATAATTTTAGCACAGATCAGAGAAAAAGTCTACTGTTTTTTTCAAATTTCGGGGTCAAATCACCAATTTCAGCAAAAAAGCAAAATCTTGTTTGTGTATTTTGTGCATATCACCCAACACAAGTGCGTGTTACACACAGTTTCGGGATGAAATGATATCCTTTTTCAGCATATCCACAATTCTCAAAGCCACATCCGCCGCCTCTCCCCTGTCGGCATCGACGATGCAGTCGGCATATTTTTCATACAAGGGGCGTCGTTCTTCAAAAAGCTGAGAAAGGGTTTTGTCCTTTGCGCCGGCAACTCCTCTTGATGCAAGATTTGTCAACCGCTTTTCGATCTCGGAAATCTCCGCCCTGAGATAAACGATCTTTCCGACTGTCGAAAGATATCGCATTCCCCGTTCGGAATAGACCGCACTTCCGCCTGTGGCAATCACCGTTGTATCGCAATAAACCGAGCACAGCGCCTTTTCCTCCGCCGTCATGAAGGTGGAAAGACCGTCCTCGTCGATGACATCCTGAAGAACCTTGCCCTCCATGTTCTGAATAACAAGGTCGGTGTCAAGAAAACGGTAACCGATGAGTTTTGAAAGAATGCTTCCCACGGTGCTTTTTCCGCATCCGGGCATACCGATCAGAATTATGTTCACGAAGTAATCTCCTCTCAGATCTTTTCATACATTATTATAATACCCGAAATCGGCAGGTGTGTTAACTTCATGTGAATATTGACAGACAGATGATTTCATGCTATTATTAATTGCATATACCGGAAAGGGGAAAAGTATGATAACACTTCTTTCAAAGCTATTTATAAAAAATTTTGCCTGCACAACAGACCCAAAGGTCCGTCAGGGCTATGGAACCTTATGCTCGGTGACAGGTATTCTTCTTAACCTTATACTTTTTGGCGTGAAGCTTTTTGCGGGAACACTGGCAGGCTCGGTGGCAATCTTTGCCGACGCGTTCAACAATCTTTCGGACGCAGGCTCTTCTCTTGTCACCCTGCTCGGCTTCAAGATCGCCGCAAAAAAGCCTGATGCTTCCCACCCCTTCGGGCATGGCAGAAGTGAATACATCGCAGGGCTGATCGTTTCGTTCCTTATAATCATCATGGGCTTTGAGCTGCTCAAGGGCTCGGTCGGGAAAATCATGTCGCCCGAAAGCATAACCTTTTCTTATCTTTCGGCGGCGATCCTTGCGGTATCTGTTGCCGTCAAGCTCTATATGGCTTTTTACAACCGCAGCATCGGAAAAAAGATTGCATCCGCCGCCATGCGTGCCACAGGCGCTGATTGCATAAGCGATGCACTTTCGACCCTGGTTGTGCTTGTTTCGATGTTTGTATTCAGATTCTCGGGTGTCAACATCGATGCCTGGTGCGGTGTTCTTGTTTCGTTCTTCATTTTTGCCGCAGGCATCCGTTCGGCGACAGAAACCATATCTCCCCTGCTCGGGCAGCAGGCGGATCCCGAAACAGTCATTGCCATCGAAAAAACCGTGATGTCCTTTCCGCAGGCGTTGGGTATACATGATCTTATCGTTCACGACTACGGCGGAGGGCGTACTATTGCCTCTCTTCATGTGGAGGTCGATGCCAACGGAGATTTTCTCACCCTGCATGACACGATAGACAACATGGAAAGACTCATTTCGGAAAATCTTAACTGTATCGTTACCGTTCACATGGATCCCATAGTCACCGACGATCCCGAGCTTTCGGAAATAAAAGATGCTGTAAACGAATACCTGTCAAAAAACTATCCGTCGGTTATGACCCACGATTTCAGAATGGTGCGGGGGGACACCCACACAAACGTGATTTTCGATGCTGTTGTTCCCTTTGACATCAAAGAAACAGAGGTGGCAGAAGCTCTCAAAAGAGCGGTGAACGAATATAACAGCAGCTATTTTGCAGTGATAAATATTGACAGGAAATATTCTTGAGAAAAAACAGAATTACAGCCGACAGAAATGCGAGAGGACAATTGCTCCTCTCGCATTATTATTTTAATCGTATTACGACACCTCATCCGAGTAAAGCTTTGCAAAACCCACCTTCCCCTCAAGGGAAAGGCTTTTTAAGGCTCCTCCTTCGGGGGAGCTGTCGCGAAGCGACTGAGGGAGTTGGAGTTTTTGCTATAGGCTTGATTCCGACACCTCATCCACCGCTGACAGATGAGCGTTTGCAATAATTGTAGGGGACGATGCCCACATCGTCCCGCAAAACAAGTTATAAATGTATTTCTGAACGGGACGATGTAGGCATCGTCCCCTACAGG
>JAZSFD010000118.1:0-20347 GCA_045532035.1 Eubacteriales bacterium
GGAAGCTGTGGTGAAGAACACTGTCGGCGCCGCGCCCGGGGATGAGGTTGTTCTTGAGTCTTCGTCAAAGCGTGTTCTTGGTATGGCGTTTGCTGTGTTTGTTCTGCCGATAATCATTGCTTTTGCGGCATATGCTATCACCAATCCCTATTTTGAAATGTCAACGGTTTATATGATTTCGGGGGCTGCTTTTGCTCTTCCGCTTGCGTTTCTGTGCTTTCTTCTCAACCGCTCGGTGAAAAAGAATCCGGGTATTGAAATTGTAAAAATAATTAAAAAGGAAATATAAGTTTAGTTTTTTATGAATATCAGACTGAAAAATGAAAAAGAGTGGTCTTTGAAGGAGTTTGACAGCAATAAGGTCACGCGCTTATCGCGCGAGCTTGGAATATCTGAGTTTATCTCAAAGCTTCTTGTGATACGCGGATTTGATGAACCTGAGTTCGCCGCAGATTTTCTGTCGCCCTTTGACTATGCTTTCTGCGATCCGTTTTTGTTGCAGGATATGGACAAGGCGGTAAAACGGATAAAGCTTGCTCTTGAAAAGGGTGAGCGCATTCTTATCTACGGTGACTATGATGTCGACGGAATTTCCGCGGTGTCGGCCCTCTATCTTTATCTGCACTCAAAGGGAGCAAATGTTTGCTATTATATTCCCGAAAGGCTTTTTGAGGGCTATGGTCTCAACAACTCGGCAATCGACAAATTTGCCGCCGCCGGAATTGACCTTATCATAACCGTCGATACGGGAATCACCGCCTTCCGCGAGACCGAATACATAAAAGAAAAAGGTATTGATGTTATCATCACAGATCATCACGAATGCCCCGATATCCTGCCCGAAGCTGCCTGCGCCGTTATCAATCCCAAGCGGCATGACAGCACATATCCCTTTTCGGAGCTTGCCGGTGTCGGCGTTGTGTTCAAGCTGATCTGTGCCATCGACGGAAATTCTGATCTTCCTGCTCTTTGCGAAAAGTATCTTGACATAGTATCCCTCGGCACTGTTGCCGATGTGATGCCCTTGTATGGCGAAAACCGCCGCATCGTTACTCACGGTCTTGCAGCACTGAATAAGGGAGAGCACATTGGTATCGGCGCACTTCTTGACTGTGCCATGCCCGACACGGGAGGGGGACAGAGAAGGATCACTGCCTCCACCATAGGCTTTGCCATTGCTCCGCGCCTTAATGCTGCAGGCAGAATAGGAAATGTCAAGCACGCCGCCGAGCTTCTTATAAGCGGGGACGCCGAAAGGGCTTCTGTTATCGCTCAGGAGCTTTGCGCACTCAACCGCGAAAGGCAGGCAATTGAAAACGAGATCCTTACACAGGCTATCGAAAAGCTTGAGGCGGAATTTGATTTTGAAAAAGACAGGGTGATCGTTCTCGGCGATGACAATTGGCATCAGGGAGTCATTGGTATTGTTGCCTCACGCATCACCGAAAAATACGGACTTCCAAGTATTCTCGTCACCTTTTCGGGGGAGAACGGCAAAGGCTCTGCCCGAAGCATACGCGGATTTAACATCAACGATGCTCTGTGCGCCTGTGCCGACAGTCTCATAAAATTCGGCGGACATGATGTTGCCGCAGGTCTTTCGCTTGAAAAGTCAAAATTCGATGAGTTCAGAAATGCCATAAATGACTATGCCCGTGATATCATCACCGACGAGATGCGGGTTATTCAGGTGTCAGCCGACTGCGAAATCGAAGCGGAGGAGATTGATCTTGACCATGCCGAACAGCTTTCGTTTCTTGAACCCTACGGAAACATGAATCCGGCGCCCGTCTTCATCCTTCGCGGTGCAAGGGTTGAAAGCATAACTCCCATCGGCATGAATAAGCATCTGAAGCTTACTCTTTCCAAGGACGGAAAAAGCATTACGGCGCTCTATTTCAATAAAACCCCCGAGGATTTCGGAATTCTGGAGGGTTACACCGTCGATGTGGCTTTCAACCTTGAAATCAATGAATTCCGCGGAACGCGCACTGTTCAGATGAATGTCCGTGACATGAAGATCTCGGGAAGCACCGCCGATTTCATTAACCGCCAGGCAAAGGACTATCTCAGAGCCATCGCTACCTTTACCGTATCAAAAGACAACCTTCCCGATATGCAGGCGTTCAGATCTGCTTTCATCTATCTTCGCTCTGCCGCAAAGCAGGGGAACGAGCTTGATGTGGGCAAGGCGGCGGCTGACATATCCCATGAATTTTCTATCACGGTCACCCCTTGTATGCTTAACATCATGTTTGATGTTTTTGCCGAAATGGGGCTTGTGGAATTTGAACGCGCAACCCTTAACGATATTGAATTTTCCCTTCCCGATGTGTCGGGTAAGGTTAATCTTGAAAGCTCGAAGCTTCTCACAAAGCTGAGAAATTCTTCATATTGAAGCAAAACGGAGAAACTTATGGATTATTATGCCGAACTATACGAATATCTTTGTTCAATAAGCACTCAATATAATTTTGAAAAAATAAAGAAAGCCTTTGACTATGCCAATGAGATGCATGACGGCCAATTCAGAAAATCGGGAGAGGCATATATCTCTCATCCCGTTGCCGTCGCAAAGATCGTGGCGCAAATGGAACTCGATACCGATTCGGTTTGTGCCGCACTTTTGCACGATACCCTTGAGGATTGCACAGACAAGACCGACAGCCCGACCATTAAGAAAATGTTCGGTGATGAGGTCTGCGAGCTTGTGCAGGGCCTCACAAAGCTTGTGGATATCTATTTCGAGGACAGGGAAGAGGAGAGCGTTGAAAACCTCCGAAAAATGTTCCTTGCCATGTCCAAGGATATCCGCGTCATCTTCATAAAGCTTGCCGACCGTCTTCACAATATGCGCACCCTTTCTGCTCAACCGGACGAAAAACAGCGTTCCATTGCGCTTGAAACGATGCATGTCTATGCACCGCTTGCTCACAGACTCGGTATCCAGAAGATCAAGGGTGAGCTTGAAAATCTTTCTCTGCGCTATCTTGATCCCATCGGTTACGACGAGGTGAAGAATGACATAGATCACCGCTATGGTGAAAACCGCGATTTTCTTGAAAACGCCCAGAATCAGATCGCCGAAAAGCTGAATGCCGAAAAGATTCCCTATTCGATGAACGGCAGAGTCAAGTCGATATTCAGTATTTACAAGAAAATGTACAATCAGGGCAAGAGCTTTGATGAGATATATGATTTCTATGCCATCCGCATCATTGTGGACACCGAGCTTGAGTGTTATACTGTGCTCGGTCTTATCCACGAAATGTTCAATCTCATTCCCGGAAGATTCAAGGACTATATCTCCACCCCGAAGCCCAATCTTTACCGCTCGCTTCATACCACCGTCATCGGTCGACACGGTATTCCCTTTGAGGTTCAGATCAGAACCTGGGAAATGCACACTGTCGCCGAATACGGTGTTGCGGCTCACTGGAAATACAAGACAGGCGAGCAGGACAAGGAGAACCTTGCCGAAAAGCTTAAATGGATCAGAACCCTTGTCGAGACCGAGCGCGGAGACGCCGACAATGACGAATTCCTAAAGCCTTTGAAGATCGATGTTTTTGAGGATGAGATATTTGTTTTCACTCCCAAGGGAGATGTCATAAGTCTTCAGAGCGGATCGACCACTATCGATTTTGCCTTTGCCATCCACACCGAGGTCGGCAACCGAATGACGGGTGCCAAGGTCAACGGCATGATCGTTCCCATCGACACGGTGCTCCAGACGGGTCAGATCGTTGAGGTCATAACCTCCTCCTCTCCCAAGGGTCCCAGCAAGGACTGGTTGAAGATTGTCCGCACCAGCGAAGCGAAAAACAAGATCCGTCAGTGGTACAAGAAGGAAAAGCGCGCCGAAAACATCGTCGAGGGTAAGGCAATGATCGAGCGTGAGCTCAAAGCCTTCGGAAAAAGCTACACCGACGCTCAGCGCGATGAGATCGTTTCAAATATTTCAAGCCGCATTGGCATGACAACAGTCGATGACTTCTACAACAGCCTCGGTTACGGCGGAATGTCGATATCCAAGGTTCTGCCGCGCCTTCGCGATGAATTTGCACGCATCGTTTCTCCGATAACAGAGGAAAAGACCGACGCTTCGCAGTTCACCGTGGATGCCGTCAAAAAGCCTTCGGGCAAGGCGAATCAGAGTGTTATTGTCGACGGAGTTGATAATCTTCAGATACGCTTTGCTAAATGCTGTAATCCGCTTCCCGGTGATAAGATTATTGGCTTTGTTACCCGCGGATTCGGTGTTTCGGTTCATAAGTGTGACTGTCCGAATGCCCTTTCGGGCACAGCAAACGACTCCGAAAAGGACAGGTGGATTCCTGTTCGTTGGTTAGAGTTTTCGATTGCAAAGAGCAACAGCGAATCGGGCTTTGAAACCATACTTCAGATTTATGCCGACAATTCGCTTACGGTCATCGCTGAGCTTTCAAATCTTCTCAACGATATGAAGGTTCAGGTGAATGCCCTCAACACAAGGGTCATCCAGGGCAAAAAGCAACAGATGATAACAGTCAATATAACCTGTAAAAACACGACTCATGTTTCGTCTATTCTTCAGCGCATCAGAAAGCTCAAGGATGTGGACGACGTGACCCGCGGTTTTTCATGATAAACGGAGTAAAAAATGAAAGCAGTTATACAAAGAGTAACAAGCGCAAGCGTCACGATTGACGGAAAAGTTTCGGGAAGCATCGGAAACGGTTTTCTCATTCTTCTCGGTGTCTGCCAGGAGGATACCGAGAAGGAATGCAAGATGCTTTCCGACAAGATCGCAAAAATGCGCATTTTTACCGATGAAAACGATAAGATGAAGCTTTCTCTTCTTGATTTTCAGAACACTGACGAAAAGTTCGGGGTGCTTGTGGTATCCCAGTTTACCCTTTGCGCCAATGTGCGCCACGGAAACCGCCCCGATTTTTTCGGTGCAGCAAAGCCTGACAAGGCGATTCCTTTGTATGAGCAGTTCATGAAGAATCTTGAGGAGGATTACGGACTTCATGTCGAACACGGCGAGTTTGGCGCCGACATGAAGGTAAGCCTTGTCAACGACGGACCTGTCACCATAATCGTCGACACAGACGAATTGAAAAAATGAAAATAGTTCTGTCTTCCGACGATAAGAGTGTTGCGGAGCATTATCTGCAATCGCTTGTGCTGCTTTATAAACCGCTTGAAAAGTTTGGCGAGGGTGACTGCGACAGTACGCTTTCTTTTCTGTTGAAAAAAGAAGACGGCTCATATTACGGACGCGCGTTTTTTGAATCGGACGGTATTGCGCACGAAAAAACACTCACCGAAGAAATATGCCTTTATGACGGGTCGAAAAATCCCGCAAAGTGCTTTGCGGGAAAGCTGTTTCTTTTACTGTTTTCGTCGGTGTTTGGGTATAAGCCCCCGTGGGGGATACTTACGGGTGTGCGTCCTGCGCGCTATGCCCTTGATTTTCTTCTTTCGGGCGAGTCGTCTGAAAGAACAAAGAATATCCTTGTTCGTATGTATCATGTGGACGAGGACAAAGCGGAGCTTGCGGTACAGGTTGCCCTTTGCGACCTGAAAGTGCTTGAGGCTCAAAAGGCGAGGGAATTCAGCCTTTATATCGGTATTCCTTTTTGCCCGTCGCGCTGTCGTTATTGCTCTTTCGTGTCATATGCGACCCCAAAGCTTCGATCACTCTTGCCCGAATATCTCGAAATGCTGCTTTGCGAAACGCGAATGCTTTGCGACACCGCAAAAGACTTAGGACTTTCTCTTAAAAGCGTCTATGTGGGCGGAGGGACACCGTCGGTGCTTGATGAGGCGCAGATGGGCTTCTTTGTTCCAAAGCTTAGGGAATGCATCGGAGATGAAAATGTTGAGTTTACCTATGAGGCGGGACGTCCCGACACCGTGACCGAAGAGAAACTGGCGATACTTTCAGACAATGGCGTGACGCGCCTTTCCATCAACACCCAGACAACAAATGACAAAATTCTTGAAAGCGTCGGCAGATGCCACACATTCGACGATTACAGGAGAGCTTTTTTGCTTGCAAAAGAAAAAGACTTTATGATAAACACCGACCTTATTGCAGGTCTTCCGGGGGAATCTGTCGAAAGCTTCTGCAAAAGCATCGATGATGTTGTAAATATGTCTCCCGATAACATAACGGTCCATTCTTTTTCCCTCAAAAGGTCTTCCGAATACACTGTTTCGGGAAACACTTTTGAACCCGGAGAATCGCATATCGACCGAATGCTCTCATATTCGTCGGCAAAAATGAAAGAACTCGGCTATTTTCCATATTATATGTATCGTCAGAAAAACACCGACGGCAATTTTGAAAATGTTGGCTACACAAAAGACGAAAAGAGCATGGCTCTTTATAATATATATATGATGGAAGGCTTTCATTCGGTACTCGCCGCAGGTGCAGGAGCATCAACAAAGCTTGTGTCTGCCGATCTTTCGACGGTGGGCAAAATTTATAATCCCAAATATCCTTATGAATATTTGCGGGCAAAAGACGATATTCTTAAAAACAAGGAACAAATTCTTCTCTTTTACAAAGAGAAATATGATCAATAAAAGTAGGTGTATTTTTTTGGCAACACGCTCTTCGGGCAAAAAAGGTCAGACATTTATGTTTGGCGCGGTGATTTTGATGATATCAAATATACTTGTCAAGGTCATCGGGGCGATATTCAAAATTCCCCTTCAGAATCTTATCGGCGTTGAAGGAATGAAGTATTTTCAGGCGGCGTATGACATATATGTTGCTTTTTACATGATTTCAACCGCAGGTATTCCGGTTGCAATCTCACGAATGATTGCAACCAGCAATGCAAAAGGAAACCATAAAGAGGTTGACAAGATATTCAAAATTGCATACTGGGTATTCTTTGTGGTAGGAGCAATAGGCACTGTATTAATGATTATTTTGTCGAAGAAATTTGCCTTGTCGGCAAAGCTTGACGGTGCTGAATATGCCATGATTGCAATCGCTCCGACTCTGTTCTTCATTTGTCTTTCCTCGGCATACAGAGGCTATTTCCAGGGGCTTCAGAACATGGTGCCCACAGCTGTCTCGCAGGTCATCGAATCTGTCGGAAAGCTTGGTGTCGGTCTTGTGTTCGGCTGGTATTGCCTTAATCGCGGCTATTCAATGCCTGTCGTCGCTGCATTCACCATCATCGGTGTTACTGTGGGTGTTATTGCGGCAACGGCATATATTGCGGTGTTCAAGAGAATGTTCGCCTCTGCCCGTGATGAGGCACAGTCTCCGTTGCTTGAGGTCAGAAGCACGAAAAGCCTGCTTTATGAGCTTGTCATAATTTCAATACCTATCTCGCTCGCATCTTCTATCATGGGACTTACAAATGTTGTCGATGTGTTTCTTGTCACAAGGCGGCTTCAGGAGGCAGGTTTTGATATTAAGTTTGCCGAAAACTGTTATGGTGCATATGCGATGCCAAAGTCGCTTTTCAATATGCCCACAACTCTCATTTATCCCTTTGCCATAAGTGCGCTTCCTGCAATTTCAAAATATTGCAGTACCGGTGAAAAGGACAAAGCAGAAAAGCTCATGGAATCTACCTTCCGCATGGCATCAATTGTTGCGCTTCCGTGTGCTTTGGGAATGTCAGCAATGGCAAAGCCGATACTTTCATTTCTTTTTGATAAAGAACTGCTGACTGAAAATTCTCTTGTGACAAATCTTGATGTTGCCTCTCCTTGCCTTATGGTGCTCGGCATCTCTGTTTTCTTCCTCGGAATGATATCCGTAACAAACTCTGTGCTTCAGGCATACGGCTTCCATAATCTTACCATCGTTTCGACTGTCGGCGGTATAATTGCGAAATTCATCGTTTCCTATATTCTTCTTGGTATTCCGTCTGTCGGACTTGCGGGTGCGGCGATCGGTACTGCGGCGTGCTATCTTGTGATAATGGTGCTCAATATTGTTTTTATCGCCATGAAGGTAAATTATTTCCCGAGCATCAGAAGAACCTTCCTTAAACCTCTCATCTCGGCTGTCATCTGTGTTATTCCGTGTGTTTTTGCATATGATCTTTTGACAGGCAAGGAAATTGTCAGTGCAAAGCTTGCAACTCTTATGGCGATCGCTGTTGCAGGCGGAGTGTATGTTATCATGCTTCTTGTGCTTCGCGGTATCTCACAGGAAGATATAAAAATGCTTCCGAAATCTCAGAAGATAATTAAAATTCTCAGAAAGGCAAAGCTTTTGGGCGACTGAAATGGACATCAAAACACTTATCGAAAAAGAAAACTATAAATTTGACGATCTCTGCGCCATAATGGAGATTTTGCGCTCCGAAAACGGTTGTCCCTGGGACAGGGAGCAGGATCATAAGAGCATCAGAAACAATCTCCTTGAGGAAACCTATGAAGCTGTCGAGGGCATTGATAAATCTGACAGTGAGATTCTGAAGGAGGAGCTGGGAGATGTGCTTTTGCAGGTGGTTTTCCATGCCCGTATTGCGCAGGAGGAAAAGGATTTTGACATCGACGACGTGGCAGACGGCGTATGCAAAAAGCTCATCTTGCGTCATCCTCATATTTTCGGCGATGTGAAGGCTGACACCTCCGAACAGGTTCTCAAGAACTGGGACGAAATAAAAAAGACCGAAAAGCATCAGAAATCGGCGGCTGACACCTTGCGTTCGGTATCAGTTGCAATGCCTGCTCTTATGCGCGCCGGCAAGCTTCAGTCCAAGGCGGCAAAGGTCGGCTTTACCTATCCCGATACAAGCGCTGCCCTTGCAAAGGTTGATGAGGAATATTCCGAGCTCAGAGAGGCTCTTTCGGGTGGCGACCCTTCAAAAATCGAGGAGGAATTCGGCGATCTTCTCTTTGCCGTTGCCAACGCTGCGCGCCTTGCGGGAGTGAACGCCGAGGAGGCTCTTTTCCGAACCAACGAAAAGTTCATAGATCGCTTTGACAGGACCGAAAAGGCGGCAAAAGAGCAGGGGAAAGAAATTTGTGAATTAAATGTAAACAAGCTTGAGGAATTTTGGAAAAAAGCCAAAAATTGCTGAAAACTTCGCCTTTTTTTGGTAGAAAAACACAGTTTTTTCCCGATTCAATGTTGCAATTTTTGGTTTTTTTGTTTATAATATAAACATATCCAAATTAAATAACAAGGAGATAGAAACCTATGAACAAGACAGAAATGATTGCAAAAGTTGCAAAAGACGCAAACCTCACAAAGGATCAGGCTTCCAAGGCTGTTAACGCAGTTCTTGATTCGATGACAGAAGCTCTCGCAGCCGGCGAAAAGGTTCAGATCATCGGCTTCGGTACATTCAGCGTTAAGGAATGTGCAGAAAAGGTTGCAAGAATCCCCAAGACAGGTGAAAAGAAAGTTGTTCCCGCAACAAAGCGCCCCAAGTTCACAGCCGGCCAGGCTCTCAAGGACGCCGTTGCAAAGGCAAAGTAATTGCAAACTGCAGTGTGCCATATGCTTTGTGCATATGGCACATTTTTTCTTGAGTGATTTGATTTGGAAATACTTTTTAAAGGAAAATGGTATGAGACTCGATAAATATCTTAAGGTGTCGCGCATAATCAAGCGCCGCACCGTGGCAAACGATGCCTGTGACAATGCGCTTGTCACCGTGAATGACCGACCTGCCAAAGCTTCATATGATGTCAAGGTGGGGGATGTGATCTCGATAACCTTTGGCGAGCGTACCGTAAAGGTGCGCGTGCTTGAGGTGAATGAGCACGCTCTCAAGAAGGATGCCGCCCTTATGTATGAGGCGATAGAATAAAGCGGGAATAATTCGGCTTTTTGCGCATATATATTTTCCGAAAGGAGAATGTGTATGGAAGAAGCAAACAGATTCGCAAAACCCCACAGCATCTCGCTGAAGGACAGAAAAAATATGACCATGACAGGTGTCAGCGAAATAATAAGCTTTGATGACGGCTGTGTTTCTCTTGATGTTTCGGATCATCTTCTGAATATCTACGGCAGCTGTCTTCATATCGATTCGTTCAGTAACGAAAGCGGAGATGTGGCACTTTCCGGAATAATTGATTCGATCATATATTCTGGAAAGACCCAGTCGTCATACAGAAAAGGTATTCTCAAAAGGCTGTTTTCATATGACGAACAGTGATATTTTCAAAAACACGGTATTCGATCATATAAATCCGTTTCCGATGCTGATCTGCTCTGTTTTGGCGGGGATTTTGCTTGGAATGATGCTTGATGTTTTTTCACTGACCGAAAGGTTTTTCGGAAAAAACAGGATCATAATATTTTTTACCGACATGATATCTGTTGTTTTCAGCTATTTGTTTTTGTTTGTATGTGCCTACAACTTCAATTGCGGCATGATAAGGTGGTATTGTGTTGTCATAAGCCTTGGAGCCCTTCGGATTCAGCGAAGGCTTATGTCAAAGCCTTTTTTGAAGCTTTGCGCCTTTTTGATAAACACTGTGGAAAAAATACTGAAAATTGCGTCGAAGATTCTGTGTTTCCCGACAAAAAAGCTTTTTGGTCTGTCTGTATTTGTATACAGAAAAGCGGCGAAAAAAACGCTTTCCTTGTCACGATGGCAGGCATACCTTTATGAAAAAAACAAAATTGCGGCAAGAGCAGCCGACGGATTCGGTCTTGCGCCGCGTGTGAAAGAGGAAAAGGAATGGAAGAAAACAAAAAGAACAAGCCGGGTGAAAAAATCGGCAAGCCTGCTGCAATAGCAATATTGCTCATACTTGTGTTTTTGCTGATCGCCTGCATAAGATTGCAGATGGAACTGAACGAGCTTCGTGAAAAATATACAGAGCTTGAAAAACAACGCGATGAGCTCAGGCTTGATGTTGAGGAGCTTGAATATCTTGAAGAGCTTCAGCGCAACGACCCCGAGGCGTTTAACGAATATATGGCAAAGCTGCTGGGGTACTATGACCCGTCGTCCACTGTATATTCCAACGGAACCGTTGTCGATCAGTCAAAATAATGCGATAAGAGGAAAAACTGTGAGAATAATAAACACAAATGAAATAAAACAAAGGGTCTGCGAGCTTTTTATCAAGTCAAATTATAATCTGCCTGAGGATATTCTTGAAAAAATAGCCTCCTGCGCAAACAGCGAGGAAAAAGGAATTGCGAAAAGCATCTTGTCAAAGCTTTGCGAAAACTGTGATGCCGCAAAAAAAATAAATGTGCCCATATGTCAGGACACCGGTATGGCGGTGGTTTTCCTTGAGATCGGTCAGGAGGTCTGTCTTGAGGGCGAGCTTCTTGAAGATGCCGTCAATGCCGGAGTCAGAGAGGCGTATGACATAGGGTACATGAGAAAATCTGTTGTAAAGGATCCGTTCTTTGACAGAAGGAACACCGACGACAACACCCCTGCAATAATCTATACCCGCATCGTTGCGGGAGACAAGGTATCAGTTACCGCAGCTCCAAAAGGCTTTGGAAGCGAAAACATGAGCGCGGTCAAAATGTTCACCCCATCTGCGAGCAGGGAAGATATCATAGCCTTTGTGGCAGATACCATGAAAAAGGCGGGAAGTAATCCTTGTCCTCCGGTAGTTCTCGGAGTAGGACTTGGAGGAGACTTTGAATATGCAGCCTTCCTTGCAAAAAAAGCTCTTGTCAGAAGCACCGATGAGCGAAACTGCAATCCCGAATATGCACAGCTTGAAAAAGATATGCTTGATGCGGTAAACGCCCTTGGGATCGGTCCGCAGGGCTTTGGCGGAAAGACCACCTGCCTTGCTGTCAATATCGAATATTTCCCGACCCACATTGCAGGGCTTCCGTGTGCGGTGAATGTGGGTTGCCATGTGACAAGGCACGCTTGCTGTGTTATCTGACTTGAAATGTCGGAATGCTGTTAAGTTTTCAAAAAAATCATCTTTTTATGTGAAAGTTGCATAAAAACCCTTTACAAATCCGCATGAGTATGTTATAATATACTCAAGATAAGTGTTGTTCTTATCTTGGTTTCGCAAAGTTTGGCGTTTCGCGGACTTTGGAAAGCTATTTCCCGGGACGCAAAGCTCCTTTCTTTGCTCAGCACAATCAAAGGAGGCATGGTTTATGAAAACTGTTATCACCAACCGTAAGTTTGAAACATCCGAAAAGCTTAAGGGCATTATCGAGCGCAAGATCGCACGACTCGACCGCTTTTTCCCCGTTGAAGAAACAGCAAACATCACTCTTTCGACCAGAGGAAAATTTGCAAGAGTTGAGATCACGATCTTTTTCAAAGGCACTATCTTCCGTGCCGAGCAGGAAAATGCAGATGTGGTGATTGCCTTGTATGATGCGGTCGACACGATCGAACGCCAGATCCGTAAGAACAAAACCAAGCTCTCAAAGCGCCTGCGTGACAATGCTTTTGCACCTGCAGATACTATGGAGCCTCTTGACGAGCTTGAACAGGATGTTATCGGCATCACAAAGGTCAAGAAATTCTACCTCACCGATATGACCCCCGAGGATGCGGTACTTCAGATGAACCTTTTGGGTCACGGCTTCTATATGTTCCGCGATATTTCCAACAAAAAAGTCTGCGTTGCCTATCCGCGTGAAAACGGAGAATACGGACTTATCGTTCCCGAAGACGAATGATGAACACATTTTGCCCCAAGGCTTGCCTTGGGGCTTTTTTCAGCTCTTCAAAAGCTCATATTCCCTTATGATTTTCTTTGCGCACTCGCTGTCCGCCCGAAGCATCGGCAGGCGAAGCTCGTTTTCACAAAGTCCGGCGTGCGCCATGACCGCTTTTATTGGCGCAGGATTTATATCAGAAAAAAGGAGCTTTGAAAATTTGAGATATTTCATATAGAGCTTTCTTGCATAGTCTGTTTTCCCGTCCGAAAAAAGCTTGCATATTTCAACGCTTACTTTTGGGAAAATGTTTGACATTACAGATATCACTCCATATCCTCCCAAAGCAAGCACAGGGAGCAGAAGATCATCGTTTCCGCTGTAAAGAGGAAGGGGACAGGTGGAGATGGTGAGTGCCACATCCGAAAGATTTGCCGATGCCTCCTTGATGCCGCAGATGTTGTCAATTCTTGAAAGCTCAAGATAGGTGTCAGGTGAGATGTTCACACAGGTGCGCGTCGGAACATTATATACAATAACAGGTTTTTCGCTTGCCTGCGCAATTCTTTCGTAGTGTGCGATGATACCTTTTTTGTTTGCTTTGTTGTAGTAAGGTGTCACGACAAGCAGACCGTCGGCGCCGTATTCATCGGCATAGCAGCACATTTTTGCCGCTTTTTCGGTGTCGTTCGAGCCTGTTCCCGCGATGAGCTTTGTTCTTCCGTTTACCCGTTTGATGCTGTGTCTTATCAGGTCGCGGTGCTCGCGGTATGAAAGAGTTGGTGATTCACCTGTTGTTCCCGAAATGACAATTGCTGAAACTCCTGAGTCTATCTGAAATTCTATGAGTGAATCAAGTGCTCGATAGTCTATCCTGCCGTTCTTAAAAGGCGTGATGAGGGCTGTGCACACACCTGTAAACAATGGCTTTTTCAATATGTTTTACCTTCTTTCGGTATTTGTTTCCGATAAAAATAAGACTTCCTTTTGTATAATATTCTGCAATGCTGTTTTTGTTGACGCAAAAGTTGATGAATGGTCAATATGCCTATATGCCTTTTGCATAAAAAAACGAGAAAAATATATGTAAATTTCCTAAAAAACACGCTTAAAGCTCTTGACATTTCGCACAAAACAATATAAAATACATAAGTAAGCAGCTGATTGCTGTAAAAATTGCACATATGTTTTTTTGATAAGTTATGGGTATTTTTCACAAATCAAATGTGCGTATTGACGAAAGGACGTCTATGGATTGGTTGGAGATTGCGGTCAAGACAACGACCGCCGGAATAGAGCCTGTGTCGGGCATTCTTATTATGAACGGTATCTCGGGATACGCTGTCGAGGACAGCGAGGATTTCGAAGAATTTCTGCGCGACAAGGAGGTTTACTGGGACTATATCGAAGATTCCCTCATGGCACTCAAGGATTGCGACACTGTCGTCACCTTCTATGTCACCGATGACGCGGCGGGAGTTGAACAGCTCGGACTCATAAAGAATGAGCTTTCACGCCTTAAGAATGAGGAGCTTGATTCGATATACGGCGAGCTTTCTGTTACTGTCGGCAACATTGCCGAAGAAGACTGGGCAAACAACTGGAAAAAGTATTTCAAGCCCATTTCCGTCGGCGACAGGCTTCTTGTCAAGCCCACCTGGGAAAAGGTGGAGAATGTGGGAAGCAAGACTGTTGTGGAGATCGACCCGTCCTCCTCTTTCGGAACCGGTTCTCATACCACCACAAAGCTCTGCCTTGAATATATCGAAAAGATCGACGAAAAGCTTTCGGGTGAAAGCTTTGAAATGATCGATGTGGGCTGTGGCTCGGGAATCCTTGCCATTGCTGCAAACAAGCTTTCGGGTGCTCATGTCACCGCCATCGACATCGAAGAAAACTCGATAAGAGTGGCAAAAGAAAATTTTGAGACCAACAACATTCCCGAATCGTGCTATGACCTTTATCTCGGAAGTATCACCGACGATGCTGCGCTTTTCTCAAAGATTTCGTCGAAAAAATATAAAATGCTTGCCGCAAACATTGTGGCAGATGTTCTCAAGGCTATGGCGCCTTATTTCAAGATTCTTCTTGATGAAGATGGTTATGCGGTGATCTCGGGTATCATATCCGAACGCGCCGATGAGGTGGAAAAAAGCTTCCTTGAAGCAGGTTTTTCGGTTGTTGACAAGAAAGACACCGACGGCTGGACTGCCATTTTTCTGCGCCACGCATGAGACTTGATATAAAACCCCTTGAATATGACTTTTCGGTGTGCAAGCTTTCTGATCTGTCGATGGTGAGATTTCATGACGAGCTTTTCTTTGTCGCCAAGACCGATGAGGAGATGTCCCTTGTGTGTCTGACTTCTTCTGTCCCTGAGAATACAACAGACATAAGCGACGGATGGCGCGGCTTTCGCATCTGCGGAGAGCTTGATTTTTCGCTGATCGGAATACTTTCGCGCATAAGCGGTGTGCTTGCCGATGGCGGCATTGGTATATTTGCCGTGTCCACCTATAACACCGACTATGTTTTTGTAAAAAAAGAAAACTTCAATAATGCTCTGGCTCTGCTTTCGGATGCAGGCCATCGAATCGTTTGAAAAGATGGGAGGGCATCATGCCTCGCTTTTTTATAAAAGAAGAAAATTTTTTGCCCGATGGCAGAGTGTGCCTTACGGGGGATGACGCCAATCACATCTCCCACTCGCTTCGTATGCGTGTGGGGGAGGAGATCACTGTTTGCGACTTTTTCAATTATGAATACGATTGCGTTATCGATTCTTTTTCTTCCGACAGAGTTTGCCTTCTGGTGAAGGACAAGCACCCCTCAAAAAACGAGCCTTCCGTATCGGTTGCTCTTTTTCAGGGGCTTCCGAAAAGCACAAAGCTTGAGCTTATAATCCAGAAATGCGTTGAGCTGGGTGTTTCGGATATTATTCCGGTTGTTACATCAAGATGCATTTCCCGTCCTGACGAAAAATCCTCTGAGAAGAAAACAAAAAGATGGAACATGATCTCGCAGGAGGCGGCAAAACAATCGGGCAGAGGAAAGGTTCCCGAGGTTTCCGAAACGGTGTCCTTTCGCGATGCTGTCGAAAAAATGAAAGAATACGATCTTTGCTTTCTGTGCTATGAGCTTTGCGACGGCACGCAGGGGGCAGATATCAAGGGCTTTCTTCAAGATAACATTACAAAGGAAACGCGCTCTATTGCTTTTCTTGTGGGCCCTGAGGGCGGAATATCTCCCGAGGAGGCGGAATATGCCGCACAAAACGGCATTTCTTTCGTATCTTTGGGAAAACGCATTCTCCGCACCGAGACGGCACCTTTGTGTGTGCTTTCGTGCATAATGTATGAAACCGATAACATGAAATAAAAAGGAGGTATTTGCCGATGGCGAAGAGTAGCTTTCCGAAAAAGGGAAGCACGCAGTATAAAGATGATATAATTTTCTTCAGAATGTCTGTCTTTTTTGTGCTGTGCGGTGTGGCAATCTTCTTCCTTTTGAGGCTGCGCGACACTGTTGATCTTGCAAGCGACATATATATATGGTCAAAAATGCTGCCTTACAGGATCGTATCTGTTGTTCTTTCGGCCTTGTCACTCGGGTGTTTCATTTTTTGCAAGGTCAAAAAAATTGACGAATCCGAACGCTCCTTTTCAAGCGGAAATATCGCAAGTGTTGTTTGTTATCTTTCGGGCGGTTTCCTTTATTGGGGAACGACATACAGCCCACGCTATGATGCGCTGATCACCCTCACGGTCGCATTTGCGCTTTTGTATTTCATATATCACATTTTTCACCGCGATTTCTTCGCGTTTTCGGTCGCAAACCTTGTTTTTCTCTCGACCGCCTGGCTTTTCACCCGCGGCGGATTGAAATTTGTGATCGCGTCGGCAATCGCCCTTGCCCTTTGCGCCGCCTGCTGCTATTCTGCTTACAGAGTGTCGCAGAGCCTAAAAAGAAAAAAGAGCAAAGGCGTAAGAGTTGAACCTGTTCTTGTCTCTTTTCTTATCACCGTTGTTCTCATATCACTTTCGAAATTCATTGGCGTTCCGTTTATTACCCCGACTGTTGTGATGCTTGCCATCATCGTTCAGTACGCGGCATTCGGAATCTATTATACAGTAAAACTTATCAGGGAGGCTAAATAATTATGTCTAACAGACTGTTTCAGAGCGTTATCCACCAGATGAAGGATGCCATCGACAGAGTTCTCGGTATCATCGACGAAAACGGAACTCTCATTGCCTGCAGCGAGCTTGTGCGCATCGGTGAGGACAAGACGAATATCATCGAGGGTATTGCTTATTCGATGGAGACCTACACTAATGAGGGATATACCTACCGCCCCATCGGTACCCATGCCAAGCTTGAATATGTTATCATGGTCGAGGGAGACGACAAGACAGCGTATGAGATCGCATCTGTTCTCGCGGTGTCGCTTAACAACATCAAAACACTTTACGACGAAAAATATGACAAATCAAGCTTTATCAAGAATATCATTCTTGACAACATTCTTCCGAGCGATATCTATATCAAGGCAAAGGAGCTTCGCTTCAACAGCGATATCCCGAGAGCGGTCTTCTTCATCCGTTTTGCCGAGCTTTCGGATGTTATGCCTTATGACATAATGCAGAATATGTTCCCCGAAAAGAACAAGGACTATGTCATCAGCGTCGGCGAAAATGATATTGTGCTTGTAAAGGAAGTCAAGCCCAACTGCGACAGCCGCGAGCTTGAAAAGGTGGCAAACTCAATCGTTGACACCACAAGCACCGAGTTTTTCCTGAAGGTAACCGTCGGCATTGGCACCATTGCCGAAAACATCAAGGATCTTGCCCGTTCCTTTAAGGAGGCACAGGTTGCCATTGAAGTCGGCAAGGTTTTTGATACCGAAAAGCGCATCATTAACTATGAAAACCTCGGAATCGGAAGACTTGTTTATCAGCTTCCCAACACTCTTTGCGAAATGTTCCTTCAGGAGGTCTTCAAGAAAGGCTCTCTTGAAAGCCTCGATCACGAAACTCTCATGACCATTCAGGCGTTCTTTGAGAACAACCTCAATGTTTCCGAAACCTCCAGAAAGCTTTTCGTACATAGAAACACTCTCGTTTACCGCCTTGAAAAGATCCGCAAGCTCACAGGCCTTGATCTTCGTGAATTTGAGCACGCCATCACCTTCAAGGGTGCTCTCATGGTTAAGAAGTACCTTACCTCAAAGCCGGTCAAATATTGATCCATATAACACAAAAATCCCCTTTTCAGGGGATTTTTTGCTATATTGCGGGTGTCATTTTTTTGTGATCACCGACAAAGCTTTGATAAAGGCTTTGTAAAGAAGATTTACCGCGAGTGACAAAAGCAGCGAGCAGATCGAAACGACCGCCACCATGGGAACAAAATATATGATTCTGTCGGTCACAACTTCAACCCTTGCATTCAGCTTTGCATAGAAATACTGATCAAAGATGTATGAAAGAAGATATCCGCCAAGGGTCAGATCGGATATGAAGGAAAGAACTGTTTTGAAGGGCGAGGGAAGGCGCTCGGATGGCAGATTGAGAAGAAACAGGAAAACAAGCACCGTCATGATAACATTCGGCAGTGCGCCATATTCCTGCCAGATTCCCGAAACAAAAACAGAGCCGCGGCTTCTGTAAAAATTGAACGAACCGAACGCAAAGGCGCAGATAAGAATGAGAGCAAGATTAAGAAGTCTGTTCGGACAGGGTTTGAACTCGCGAATGAAGCAGCCGAGAAAATAATATGTCACGGGATAAAGAATTGTGAAAAAGGATGGAACGATTTTTGTGTATTGCCATTTTGTGATGGGTGTTATCCAAAACGCAAAGGAATCGAAAACAAAAATGTTAAGCACCGATGGCAGAGCGGTCAAAAAAAGCATGGTTCCGATAAGTATCAGCTTGTGCTTTTTCGATTCGAGCGAATGATATGCTCCGTTGAGAAAGGGAATGAGAAGAAAAAGCCCGATATACATTTCGATGTACCACGAATAGTTTGCGCCGGTAAAGTTAAGCGTTCCCCCGATCATGTCCTTCACGCTCCACTCCTGATGGAGAAAATATTTTTTGAAGAGCACACACAGAATACTTGCCAAGGCATAGACAAAAAGAGTTTTTGTGATCTTGCCGTAATAGCCTTTTTCGAGCTTTTTGTTGCACATCAGAAAGCCTGTCAGCACAAGAAAAAGGGGAACGCATATCATAAAAAAGCATCGCGCCACTGTCATGAAATAAAGCCTTGTGCCGATGATCGGAACCTCATAAAAGCCGCTGTTCATGAAAAAATGCACCGATATTACAGAAAGAAAAGCGAAAATTCTGATTATATCGCAAGCGGGACTTCGTTTTTTTGCAGTTGTAGTCATTTTTGTTCTCCTTCGCTGTTTTCAGAAGAATTTTACCATAAAATGCGAAAAAATTCAATAATATAATCATAAATTAGTAATTTCTTTTGCAATACTCTTGATTTATCCTTTTCTACATGATATAATAAAACCATTATAGTATCATGGATGTATTGTTTGAATATATCGATGATACCTGACTAACGGCAGGTGCATTCTTATGGTTCCCGTTGAGAAGAGAATGCATTGCCGAAAAAATGGGGTTGAAGAATTTGGCAAATTGGAATGTTGCCGCTTCAAACCGCAGTGCGCGTTTTATTCTTGGCAAGACAGTTACAGCAGACACAACAAGCACCTTCAGAAAGTATCTTCCGCACAGAGGCAACTGCTTCATCAACTGCGGAAAGGTCAGAGAAGATGACAAGGACAATTCAACACTGGGGAAAGCGGCGTTTGTCGTAGGCACAATGGGTGCCGTATCCGAGTTCACCGGCGAGGTCATCGCCATCGTGAAAACACAGGAAAAAAAGGAATACTGGATCATCGCTCCGAAAAATTCCGTATATTATGAGCCCGAGCTGAGGTTTCTCGTGACTCCTTATATCGCGGAAAAGGAAGATGAGCTCACCTTCATCTGCTTTAACGAAAAAAGCTGCGGAACTGTGCTTTTTTCGATGATCGACGGAAAAAGGTATTACATACTCATCAAGAATATGTCGGGTCATGTGGGCTTTCCAAAGGGTCATGTGGAGTTTGGCGAGGATGAATTTGAAACAGCCAACCGCGAAACCTATGAAGAAACAGGCGTCAATGCCCGTATCATAAAAGGCTTCCGCGAAAGCTACAACTATCTTATCAACGGCTATGTGAAAAAAGAGGCGGTCTATTTTGTATCTCCTTTCAATAAGGAAGAAATAAAAATGGATATCATGGAGATCTCCGAGTATATGCTTGTCACTTTTGATGAAGCAATGAAGATTTTGAATTATCCCCACGACCGCAACATTATGCGTCGCGCCCATGACTTTGTTTCGGGATATCTTGCCGCAAAGGAAGAAATGGGTGAAAACTGAATTTGTGAAAGGCAAGGCTTTGTGCTTTGCCTTTTTCTTTTGTGAAAAACCAACAAAAAAATGTCTTTTTGAAAAAAGTTGTAGACAAAAAACAATATATATGTTATAATCTTCTTGAGATATGTATGTTTCAATTCTCATATCTAAACATTTTTTGGAGGTGTCGTTATGACAAAGAAAATTTTATCCGCTGTACTTGCAGTAATGCTCGTACTTTCGATGGCTTCTTTTGCTGTAAGCGCTGATGAAGAGCTTGCTTACTGGGTAGAAGAAGGCGCAACAGGTAAGGGTACCGAGGACGATCCTTTC
>JAZSFD010000115.1:0-13266 GCA_045532035.1 Eubacteriales bacterium
GGGCATATTTTATTACAATCTGTGTAAAGGACAGAAAAGAATTACTGTCAAAAATAATTGTAGGGGACGATGCCCACATCGTCCCGCAAAATAATTTGTCAAATTATGGTTTGATATTCGATAAATATATTAACAACATAAATGTTAAATATAAAAATGTAACGGTTGATAAATATGTAATTATGCCTAACCATATTCATTTAATTGTATTTCTGAACGGGACGATGAGGGCATCGTCCCCTACAAAGAACCTCGAAACCATCATTCGTTCCCTTAAAATAATGGTTACAAAGGAAATGGGCCATTCTATATGGCAAAGGTCATATCACGACCACATAATCCGCGGAGAAAAAGATTATCAAAAAATATGGGAATATATAGACACAAATGTTTTGAAATAGGAAATAGATTGTTTTTACAATGACAAAAGGTCGCAGTGAATTTCACTGCGACCTTTTACTGTCCTTTGGAGTATGCCTCTTATGTGTATGCTCTTTTTTACTTTGAATAGTATTCGTTATACACCTTTTCAAACCACTGCTCGCTGTCAGGGATGGGAGAGACTTTAGACAGCGAAGTTTTCGCAACTCCCTTTTCAAGCTTTACCTTGATAAGCGTTTCGGCATCAGTTTCGGGAGTGATCTTTTCGGGACATTCAATGTCGCTTTCCTTTTCAAGCACAAGAAAGCTTCCGCGGCTTTTGAATCCGAGCTGTGCATATTTTTTCATCGCCGCAAGAACACATTTTGCCGAAAGGAGAATGTCGCGGTTTGTAAGCACCTCAAAAAGAAGCGTGGGGTCGGAAACGGCATTTGTGTCAGGAAATTCCGAAAGTGCCTTTTCCACCTCGTTTGCGGCAAGCTCAAGCTTTTCGTCGATCCTCACAAACGATGCACACTCGCTCATCAGCGAAGAAATACGCTTTCTTTGGGAATAGATATCCGTAAGCTTCTTTTGTCCGCCTGTCAGGCTTTCGCAAAGCTCCGCAAACTCCGCAATCGTTTTTTTGTCAGACTCATTCAAGGAAACGGAAGCTCTGTTGCACTTTTTGATGTGCTCTGCCGCGCGCATCGAGGAGACCTGAGTTGAATTGAGAGCAGTTCCGCCGGGACGGGCAACGCCAAAAACTCCCGCACATTCACCCGAAGCATAAAGCCCGTCAACACAGGTCTTGTAATTCACATCACAGTCAATACCGCCGTTGTTGTGCCGGGCACAAACATCAATGGCAAGCGCCTGACATTTCAGGTCTATACCCGCCTTGTCAAGATAAAGACAATAGGCTCGCTCGTTCATTTTCAAAAGCTTATCGATGGGTTTTTCAAGCGAAAGTACACCACAGCTTTCAAGATACTGGCGGGCTTCATCACCAAGAAGCTTTTGGTCATAAAGACTGTCCTTCTTTGTGAAATCAAGATAAACTCTGCGCCCCTTGCAAACCTCGCGAAAGACTGCAATATCCACAAGAGAGCTCTTGTTTTCGCCCGAAAGCTTCGTGGGACAAAAAGGCCAGTTATAGCCTTTTTTGAAGATGAGATCATATCTTTCGTCGCCGATGTATTCATGCAAGAATTCATATTCATTTCCGCCCTCGTCCACCGAAACAAAGCGTGGGATGACCTGCATGAAGCTGCCTGACAGATTCCATCTGAAATCGGTGGAGGCAATGCCGTATTGCCATTCGGTCAGATTCACCCCTTGACAGCCTGCCTCAAGAGCAAGGCTTAATGATCCCGAGTGACAGCTCGGGTAAACGCTTGCGCGGTAGATTCCCGAAGGGCCTCCCGTGGCAAGCACCACATTCGGGGAAAGAAAAACAGAGATTTCCCCTGTCCCGGTGTCGACGCAGATGACTCCGCGGACCTTGTTTTCATCAACAATAAGCTTTGCGGCGCGCTTGTTTTCGATTATATCGATATCCTTTGATCTTACCGACCTTATCAGCGCTTCTGCCATGAATTTTGAGGTAAGCGGTCCGCAGCTGGTTGCTCTTCGGCGAAGATCGTGGTCGGTGCGATAGCCGACATATTCTCCGTATTCATTCTGTGGAAAATCAACTCCAAGAGAAACAAGCTTATAAAAGCATTTGAGCGACATTGCGGCTTCGGTCAGACAATGATAGCCTTCTGTGCAGCCGCCCGAAAAGAGAGTTTTTGCCATGTCATAAACACTGTCCTTTTCGTCACCCGAAGTGGAAAGCTTGTAATAGGTCTGTTTATCCGAGCCTGTGTTTATGGAGGTGCTGAAGGAAAGGCTGTTTGTCACAATGGCAATATCACGCATTCCAAGGTCAAAAAGGGTGTCAGCGCAGTTGAGAGCGGCACATCCTCCTCCGACAATGACCGATTTATACAAGAAGACCTGTA
This sequence comes from Eubacteriales bacterium, assembly GCA_045532035.1. Taxonomy (GTDB): domain Bacteria; phylum Bacillota; class Clostridia; order Oscillospirales; family CAG-382; genus UMGS1052. The sequence goes on from JAZSFD010000115.1 coordinate 2,367, forward strand.
TGTTTTTGCCTCCGATATTGCAAATATCTGCTTTTTTCTGCATCTGCTTCTCCTTATTGTTGAAAATCAGGGAAAAATCATTTATAATTTAATCACAAAAGTTTTTTATATTATATCATTTTCCGAAAAGAAATACAAGATGAATTTGAACAAAGCAGATTTTTGCAACACCAGGCTTTATGCCGACATTCTGAAAAACACCCCCTTTTCCCCTCCGGAGCTTCATCTTCCGTACAGCGAAGATATGTCGCTTCTCGGCAAGAAAATGCTCATCAAAGGTAAGGTGTGTGCCAACCGCATTTGCTATCAGCCGATGGAGGGACAGGATTCGGACGAAAACGGTGCTCCCACAGAGCTCACCTTCAAGCGATACAAAAAGCTTGCATCGGGCGGTGCGGGACTTCTTTGGTTTGAGGCAGTGTCGGTGCTTCCCGAGGGCAGAAGCAATCCCCATCAGCTGATGATAACCGAAAAAAATCTTGACACATACAAAAGACTTGTCTATGAAATAAAAGAAACAATCATAAAGGAAAACGGATATGAACCGATTTTCATTCTACAGCTCAACCATTCGGGACGATATGCAAAGCCGCAGGGAGTGCCCGCTCCAATTATTGCCATGCACAACAGATATTTTGACAAGCCCGGACTTTCATACACTTTTGCCGGCGACGAATATCTGAAAACACTTCCCGACATCTTCGCTCACAATTCGGCACTTTGCGAAAAAGCAGGCTTTGACGGAGTTGATCTGAAATGCTGTCACGGATATCTTTATTCCGAGCTTTTGTCGGCATATGACAGAGAAGGAATCTTTGGCGGAAGCTTTGAAAACCGCATCCGTCTTCTCTGTGATACCTTCAGCGCCTGCAAGAGTGTTCTTTCGGACGATACCATCCTTTCCTGCCGCCTCAATGTTTATGACGGCTATGATACCCCGTACAGCTTCGGAACCGACAAGGACGACTATCGGAAATACGACCTTTCGGAACCAAAGCTACTCATCGAAAAGCTCAGATCAAAAGGTCTTGATCTTCTCAATGTCACCATGGGAAGCCCATATGTCAACCCCGATGTTTCACGCCCCTACAAGGCAGGTGTGGACCATCCCAAGACAAATGCGCTTTCGGCTCTTCATCGTCTTTTTGAGGGGGCAAAGGAAATACACAAAGCCTTCCGCGAGCTTCCCGTCGTCAACACGGGTGTGTCAGGTCTTTGCGCCAAGGCGCCGTACGGCGCTGCAGGAATGATTGGCGAGGATATGACCGATCTTGTGGGTTTTGGCAGAATGAATTTTGCCTATCCCGACCTTGTGCGCGACATACTTTTGGGAAAATATGATGAAAAGAAAGCCTGCGTTGCCTGTTCGGGCTGTTCGACGCTCAAAAAGAACGGTCTTTTGTCGGGTTGTATTATCAGAAACGAATTCTATAAAAATATTTTCAAGGAGTTCAGCAAAAAATGAAAACAGCAATAATCACCGGCTCCTCAAGAGGTATCGGATTTTCAATTGCAAAAGCACTTTTCGACCTTGGGTATCATGTCATAGTCAATTCCTCCTCATACAGAAAAGAAACTGAGGACAGCTTCATCGCCGCCTTCGGAGCGGGTCACACCTATGTGTGGGGGGACATTAAAAAGCGCGAGACCCGTCAGAGCCTTGTTGACGCCGCAAAAAAGCTCGGACGGCTTGACCTTCTTGTCAACAATGCAGGCATCGCACCGCCTGTGCGCGAAGATATCCTCGTTTCAAAGGAAGAAAGCTTTGACCTGGTCATCGACACAAACCTGAAAGCCACCTATTTCATGACACAGCTTGCCGCAAATTTAATGATATCAACTCTTGACTCTTGCAAGGATTACAGACCGAGAATAATAAATATCGGTTCGTTGTCAGCATATGTTTCATCCACAAACCGTGGGGAATATTGCATCTCCAAGGCAGGAGTTTCAATGGTAACAGCGCTTTTTGCCGACCGACTTGCGGAGTTTGGCATTCCCGTTTTTGAGATCCGTCCCGGCATCATAAAAACCGACATGACATCGGGTGTTACCGAAAAATACGACAAGCTTATCGCATCGGGTACTGCCTCTGCCACAAAACGCTGGGGGCTGCCTGAGGATATTTCGAATATCGTGTCATCGATTGCCGGCGGCAACTTTGATTTTTCGACAGGACAGGTCTTCAACGCCGATGGCGGCTTCCATCTGCGCCGTCTGTGAGGTGAAAATATGAAAGCAGGACTTACCTCCGTCACCTTCCGCAACAAAAGCATTTCGCAGATCACAAAACTTGTGAAGGAATCGGGTCTTTCGGTCATCGAATGGGGCGGCGACATCCACTGTCCTCCGAATGATAAGGAAAGCGCAAAGCTTGCCTTTGCCGAAATCGAAAAAGCAGAACTTTCCGTATCCTCCTACGGTTCATATTTCAGGCTCGGAGTAAATGAGGTATGCGAGTTTGAGGATATATGCGAAACTGCAAAGCTTCTGCACACCGACACTGTGCGTATCTGGGGCTACAACAAGGATCACGACGATGTGTCGCAGAAAGAATATGAAAAATGCGTTAAAGATGCGCGGGAAATATCCGATATTGCAGCTCGCTTCGGCATCACCGTATGTTTTGAGTATCACCGCAATACCCTCACCCGATCGGCGACATTCGCAAAAAAGCTGATCGAGGATATCGGACGCGAGAACATCCGCCTTTACTGGCAGCCGAATCCCGAAATATCACACAAAGCTAACTGTAAAGAGCTTGAACAGGTTCTTCCGTATGTCGTCAACATCCACTGCTTCCACTGGACATGGGACGGAAAAAATGTGCGCCACCCCCTGTCGGAAGGCGAAAAAAATGGAAAAACTATCTTGATATTGCGAAGGACGGCAGGGTGAAGAATATTCTTATCGAATTTGTCATGAACGATCTTGACAGTCAATTTATGGATGACGCAAAGGCAATCGAAAGCTTTATTCGCTGATATGGCAAAAATAAAAATTCCGCCGCATGGCGGGATTTTTTTCGCATATAATGTTATATGATCCCAAATTCGGAGCCATCCAATGAACAATTTTGAAGGCGCATACTTTGAATACTACAAAGAGTACGGGCTTGATTATGCCACCGATTATCATTCAAAAAAGCCTGAAAAAGGATTCCTTGCACCTCAGCATCTCAGGGCACACTACCGTTATGACGGAGAGACCCTTACAGGAAAAGGGCTGACACTCGGCATTGTCACAGCCTACGGATACGACAACGCAGAGGAAGACTTTCATCTTTTCTGCGAAAGGTTTTCTCTGCCAGAATCAGCTCTTTTCATCTATCCTCCCGAAAATCTCACAAACGCACGACGCAATGTCAAAAAAAGCTGGGCGCTTGAAACAGCTCTCGATCTTCAATGGGCGCAGGTTTTCTCACCCTTGTCGACAAAAAAGTGCTTTTTTGTCCGCTCTGACGATATGCACGATATTTTTGAAACGCTGAAAATTGCCGACAGTCAATGCGACATCATTTCATTAAGCTTCGGCAAAAGCGAATTTGCAGGTCTTACGGAATATGAGGAATTTCTGGGACAGTCAAAGGCGCTTTTTGTCTGCGCCTCGGGAAACAATTGTCGGGTAAACTATCCTGCCTCCTCTCAGTATACCTTGTCTGTCGGCGGAACGAGCGTTTATTTCTATCCCGACGGAGGAGCTGTCGGAAGAGACACGGTGTATAAAAAAAGCGGCTGCGGTCTTTCCCGATATACAAAGATTCCTCCGCATCAGGCAGACGACGGCACACTCAGGATGCTTTCCGCTTACAGGCGTTCTGTGCCCGATATGTGCTTTTTTGCCGACGGGAATCTCGGATGTCCCGTTTTTATCGGCGGAAAGCTCGAAAGCTGTGTGGGCACAAGCATCGGTGCACCTTGTGTTGCAGGCTTATGCGCCTGCATTGCACAGCTCGACCGCTCGATACTTACAAAAAAGGCAAGCTACTTTTATGAGCTTGCCGAAAAATGCCATATATTCAAAAGACCGCCTGTGTTTTTTGATATAATCTCAGGCAGAATAGGCGAATATGCCGCCGAGATCGGATTTGATATCTGTTCAGGACTTGGTGCTCCCAACTTTGAGGAAATATTCAGAGCTGCAAGTATGCTCGCTTGATCTCAAGCATATCCTTAAGAGTGTCCTCGCGCTTTGAAAAATCACGCAGAAGGGCTGAAGGATGATAGACGGCACACATCCTGAAGGAGCCTTTTTTGAACCAGATGCCATGCTCCTTTGTGATCCTGAAATCTTCCTTTATCAGCCTTTTTGCCGAAACTCGTCCGAGGCACACTATGATCTGCGGGTTTATCAGCCTGGTCTGTTCACGAAGATAGTCTATGCATGCCTCTTCCTCCGACGGCTCGGGATCTCGGTTTTTCGGCGGGCGGCATTTCAGAATGTTCGCAATATACACCTCATCCCGCGAGATGCCGACGGCAGAAAGGTATTTGTCAAAAAGCTTGCCCGCCGCTCCCACAAATGGGATTCCCTGCATATCCTCGCTCTCGCCCGGCGCCTCGCCCACAAACATGAGTTTTGCGTTTTTATTGCCAACACCGAAAACGGTGTTGGTTTTTGTTTTGCAAAGATCGCATTTGTCGCAGTTTTTGCATCGCTCCTCAAGCTCTGTCCAGCTTTGCTCGTTTATCATGCCGCGCACCTCCTCATACCTTTTTCTATATTCTACACCATTTTCTTACAAAAAGAAAGGGGTTTTGACTAAAAAGTGCCGATTATCCTGTCTATCGCCTCATTTTGTGCAAGCAGTGTCATATGCTCGCCGATATACGCAAGAGCTTCGTCTGTGGCATCATAAGTCTTCCCGTAATCAGAAAGCAAAGAAAGATCGCAGGCTTTCTTTTTGTCTGATTCTTTCATATAAGACGGAAAAGCGCAGGTGTTTTCACAGGTCAGCACAAGCTCTCCCTTTTCGCTGAGATAAAGCGAAGAGCTTCCCGAAAACCCCTTATCCTTCAGCTTTTCGCAAAGGCAAAAAAGCTTTTCGGCACCGTCTGCAAAGCATATCATTCCTGCTTTTTTGGCGTATGTATTTTTTGTTTCCCTATTTTTGCGCGTAACAAAAAGCTCGCATCCGCCGTCGACCGACGGAAAAACGCTTACCGAAAGCTTTGACTCGCACCACTCAAAGCCGAATCTTTCATGGGCAATGTCAAGTATCTTCCCCATGAGAAGCCGCGTCTTCAGATTTCCCCAGTCAAGTCCCTCGGCATAAAGTCCGCACAAATCAAGCTCACTCTTTGACAGGCTAACCTTTATGTTTCTGTTGTTTATAAGTATAAAATCCACTATTCCCTACCTCTTTGCTTTTTGGTTGCACTACTATTATAATACCGCAAGCTACCTTTTGTCACTGAACAATTTATGGAGGCAGGACAAATAGTTGGAAAGGTTGTAAACAGTCATTTTAATTGTTAAAAAAATCACTGTTTTTGTTAAATTTTTAATTAACGAACAAACCTTGTATCACTTGTAAACATTTATTCAAATCGCCTGTCAAAAAGCGATAATCCACGCGTTTCCGGTTGAAATCAGACAGCTTTTGTTGTATAATATATGAGTAATAAAATGCGGAAATGCGACATCGTTTTTGTTGCCGCAACTCCCATACATAAAGATCCATACGAAAGGAAGCAATGATATGGCAATTACATTTTCAGGCGGTATCCATGTCGACGGCTGTAAAGGTACAAAAACCAAAGCCATCGAAAATATGCCTGCCCCCGAATTTGTTGCGTTACCCTTGCAGCAGCACATCGGTGCTCCCGTTAAGGCAATTGTCGCAGTCGGTGACAGAGTGACCATGGGTCAGGTCATCGGTCGAAACGACAATGCGCTTTCATGCCCTGTACACGCAAGCGTTTCGGGAACAGTTGAAAGAATCGAAACAAGAAACTCCTATATGGGAGCAGGAAAAACAGAGTTCGTCGTTATCAAAAATGACGGTCAGTATGAGCTTTGCGACTCCATCGTTCCCCTCGAAAAGAAAGTAACAGAGCTTACCTGCGATGAGGTCATCGAGCTTGTGCGCGAGGCAGGTATCTCGGGCATGGGCGGCGCCACCTTCCCCGCATATGCCAAGATTCAATCGGCGGTCGGCAAGGCAAGAGAGCTCATCATCAACTGCGCAGAGTGCGAGCCCTTTATTACCGCCAACCACCGACTTCTCCTTGAGCGTCCCATGGATGTCATCAACGGAGCAAAGATCCTCATGATAGCTCTTGGGCTTGACAAAGCCACCTTCGCCATTGAGGACAACAAAAAGAATGCCGCAAAGGTGCTTGAAGAAAGCCTTCTTGACGACAAGATGTTCTCGGTAAAGCTTCTCAAGACAAAATATCCCCAGGGTGATGAGCGTCAGATCGTTTACGCTCTCAACCATGTACAGATCCCCACAGGCAAGCTTCCCGCCGATGTCGGCTGTGTTATTTTCAACGCCGAGACCTGTGATGCCATCTATCACGCAGTTGTCGACAGAATGCCTGTTATCGCAAGAACCGTCACCATCGACGGAGATTGCATCACCGAATCCAAAAACCTGCGTATTCCGCTTGGCACCTCTTACCGCGATGTCATCGAATACTGCGGCGGTATCAAGGGCAAGCTTTCAAAGCTCATCAACGGCGGCCCCATGATGGGCAACACCCAGTGGGATCTCGACGGCACCGTCACAAAGGGCACCTCGGCTCTCCTCTTCTTCTCGGACAAATACGAAAAGAAGGCGGCTCCCTGCTGCATCCATTGCGGAAAATGCGTATCTGTTTGCCCCATGCATCTTGAACCTGTTTATCTTGCTCTTTTTGCAAAATCGGGCGAGCTCGACAAGTGTCTTGATTACAGCCTCATGAGCTGTATGGAATGCGGTTCATGCTCGTTCATCTGCCCCGGAAATGTTCCGATCGTTCAGTACATCCGCGAGGCAAAGGACAAGATCAAGGCAAGACCGCAACAAAAATGAACACATTCTGATTGAGAGGTAATATTATGGACTTTCTGAAGGTCACTTCATCGCCCCATATGAGGCATGAGGACTCGACGCGCATCATCATGCTGGATGTTCTGATCGCGCTTTGTCCCGCCCTTATCTGGGCAGTATTTATCTTCGGCGCCCGTGCGCTGATTCTGACGCTGGTTTCTGTGGCGTCATGTGTATTGTTCGAATTTCTTTATCGCTTTATCATGAAGAAAAGCGTTTCGGTCGGAGATCTTTCGGCGGCAGTGACAGGTGTGTTGCTCGCCTTTTCTCTCCCGGTTTCAGTACCGCTCTGGCTTCCTGTGCTTGGTGCTTTCTTCGCCATCGTCATAGTAAAGCAGCTTTACGGCGGCATCGGCAAAAATGTGGTAAACCCTGCTCTTGCGGCTCGTGTTTTTCTCTTTCTTGCATATCCCGACAAGCTCGGCGGCTCGTCTTTCACACTTCCCAAGGCAAAGCTTCCGCTTTTCGGAAATGTAGAGCTTTCCTCTGACATTGTGGCATCTGCCACTCCTCTTGCAAAGCTTTCGGAGGGAGCGGCTCCCACAGAAGACATCTTCTCGCTCTTTCTTGGCGAGCGCGCAGGTTGTATCGGTGAGGTATCGGTGCTTCTGATCCTTGCAGGTGCGCTTTATCTGCTTGTCAGAAAGATCATCACCTGGCACATTCCCGTTTCATGTATTGTTACGGTTGCAGCGGTTTCTTACATATTCCCTGCAAGCGGCATGGATGCCGTACAGTATGTTCTCTGTGAGCTTTGCTCGGGCGGTCTTATTCTCGCTGCCTGCTTCATGGCAACCGATTATACCACAAGTCCCGTTTCGCCGAAAGGAAGAATAATCTTCGGCATCGGTTGCGGACTTATCACAATGTTCATCCGTTGCTGCGGCGGATATCCCGAGGGTGTTTCGTTCGCAATTCTCATCATGAACTGTCTTGCATGGTACATTGACAAGTTCACAAGACCGCGTGTATTCGGAGGTGCAAAGAAAAATGTCAAAAAATAATCAGTCCACAGCCGTTTACATTCTTAAAATCGTTTATCCTCTCGTCGTCATCTGTGCGGTCATCGCACTGCTTGTGGCAGGAGTCAACAGCATCACAGCCCCTGTCATTGAGGGCATGGCGGAAGCTGAAAGAAACGCCGCTATTCAGTCGCTTTTTGCAAACGAAAACGCCGCCATCGACAGCGAATCGGCTTATGAGATCCCCGATGAGCACACAAAAGTCATCGACAAGATCAGCAAGGTAGTGGAGCTTGATTCCGACGGAAACAGCACACATCTCGGCTATTGCATTCAGCTTTCTCCCAACGGCTTCAAGGGTGCAGTCGATCTTCTTGCCGCCTTTGATCCGACAGGACGCGTAATCGGTGTTGATGTTACCTCAACCAACGACGAAACCAAGGGCTTCGGCACAAGAGTCAACGAGCCCGAATACGAAAGTAAATTCGTTGAAACCGACGAAAAAGCTCTCCCCGAAACAGTTACAAAAGCCTATATTATTTCAGGCGCCACAAAGACTTCAAAACCTGTGGCACAGTCGGTCATTACCGCAAAAGCGGTGCTTTCGCAGATCATTTCCGCAGAGCTTGTTGAGACCGGCGTTGAAAACGAAAATGAAATTTCAGAAGAACAGGAGGCGGCAGAATAATGGTTGATATCAAAAAAATGTTCAAAAACGGCCTTATTACCGAAAACCCGACCTTTGTTCAGCTTCTCGGTATGTGTCCGACTCTTGCCATTACCACTGAGGCAATGAACGGCCTTGGCATGGGAGTTGCGGTCATACTTGTTCTCATGCTCTCAAACTTCCTCATCTCGCTGATGAGAAAGTTCATTCCCTCGCAGGTGCGTATCGCTTCCTACATCGTCATCATCTCGGGCGTTGTAACAGCCATTCAGCTTCTCATCAAGGCATATGTTCCCGCCCTTGATAAGTCCTTGGGTCTTTTCATCCCGCTTATCGTTGTAAACTGTATCATCCTTGCCCGTGCCGAAGCTTTTGCTTCAAAGAACGGAGTTCTTCCCTCGATTCTCGATGGCCTTTTCATGGGCATTGGTTTCACCTTCGCTCTCACACTTCTCGGATGCATCCGTGAACTCATCGGTGCGGGAACACTCTTCGGTGTTGACATTCTCAACCGCTTCGGTTATGAACCCATCACCTTCTTCACTCAGCCTGCGGGTGCGTTCATAACACTGGGCATACTTATCGCGGCTGTTACCGCCATCAGACAGAAATCTGAAGCAAAAAAAGACAAGGAGGTAAATGACAAATGAATTTTGCTGAAATTATGGGACTTCTTGTCACAGCCATCCTTGCCGAGAACTACATTTTCTCGAAGTTTCTTGGCTGCTGTCCTTTCCTCGGTCTTTCCGAGAATCCCTCAAACGCTTTGGGTATGGGTTGCGCCGTTACTTTTGTAATGACCCTTTCCTCCCTCATCACTTGTCTTATCAATCAATTCATTCTTGTGACCTTCGATCTTGAATATCTCCAGACTGTCGCTTTCATTCTTGTTATTGCCTCGCTGGTTCAGCTGATCGAAATGTTCCTCAAGAAGATGGTGCCGGCGCTTTATTCGGCACTCGGCATTTATCTGCCCCTTATCACAACAAACTGCGCCATTCTCGGTGCCGCTCTCCTTTGCGTTCAGGAAGGCTATGATCCTTTCACCTCCGCCATTTATGGCTTTGCATCGGGCATCGGCTTCACACTTGCTATCGTTGTTTTTGCAGGTGTGCGCGAAAAGGTTGCTTTTGCCGATTATCCGAGTGTGTTCAAGGGCTTTCCGATTGCTCTTGTTACAGCAGGACTTCTTGCCATGTCCTTCTCGGGCTTTTCGGGAATCACCATTTAATTGTGATAGTGAGAAAGGAAAAGGTATAAACAATGTCTCAGATTTTGACCGCTTTCGGTTGGTTTGCGGCAATCTCCGCGGTGCTCGGCTTGATTCTTGCTGTGGCATCCAAGGTTTTCTATGTCGAAACCGACGAAAGAATTGAACAGATAAAAGAGCATCTTCCCGGTGCAAACTGCGGCGGATGCGGATATGCGGGATGCGAAGCGCTGGCTGCCGCCATCGTCGAAGGCAAAGCTCCCGTAAACGCCTGCAACGGTTGCTCGGACGACGGTATCAAAGCAATCTCCAAGATCATGGGTGTTTCCGACGATATCAAGACCGTAAGAATGCGCGCACAGGTCATGTGCTCAGGCACAAACGATCTTGCAAAGAAAAAATTCCTTTACGAAGGTGTTTCCGACTGCTTTGCTGCAAACCGTCTTTCGGGCGGTGACAAGATGTGCCCCAACGGTTGTATCGGTCTTGGCACCTGTGCCGCCGCTTGTAAGTTTGATGCCATCAAGGTTATAAACGGTGTGGCATCCATTGATTATAAAAAATGTAAAGCTTGCGGTGCGTGCGTTTCGGCTTGCCCCAAAAAGCTTATAAGAATCGTTCCTGCTGACACTCCCCATTGGGTCGGATGTATGTCTGCCGATAAAGGTGCTGTTACCCGTACATACTGCGATATCGGCTGTATCGGTTGTAAGCTGTGCGAAAAGAAATGCGAAGCCGGCGCCATCACCGTCAACGGAAACGTTGCCGAGATCGACTATACAAAATGTACCGGATGTGGCGTTTGTGAAAGCGTATGTCCGAGAAAGGTCATCTGGTCAGCTTATAAGAAAGCTCCTGTCGTTGAAGAAAAGGCGGAAGCAGTTAACGCATAAATCAAACATAAAAAAGAGTCGGTCTGCAACAGCAGGCCGACTGAGCTTGTCGCAAAACCTATCGAAAGTTTTTGATAAAACTTTTTTCAAAAAGTTTTCGCGGTCAAGGGCGCGAGCCCTTGTCGCTCTCCG
>JAZSFD010000089.1:0-12292 GCA_045532035.1 Eubacteriales bacterium
CGTTATAACATAGAAGCAACGAGCTTTTGGAAGTTTGCTAAAAAGGCAGAGGTTAGTGCATTAAAAAGTAAGTCTAATAAGCACTTAAAATTATATACGGAGCTAAAAGAAAAAGTTACAGAACGCACGAAGCTGAAAGCAGAACTTGATAAAATACCTAAATTGCAGATTTTCAAGCGAAGTGAACTGATGGGGAAAATAAATACTCTGTCCGAACAGATAGAGGATTTGAAATCCGAAAAATCAATTTTGCTTAATGAATTGGGCTGTGTAGATGATAAAGACATATCAAAGATAAATAGCCGTATCTATGATATTACAGAAGCACTTACTAAAATGGAAATACACACCGACAACTGTAAAGACGGCATTAAAAACGCCTTACGAGAATTTGACGAGCTTTATATGCAAACTGCTGATATGGACAGTATGGAGCTTATAGAGGAAAGGTTACGGATAAGACCGCAAGCCGAGCAAGAAGCGGAAACGGAATTAAAGGCAGCTTATAAGGACAGCTTTTCAAGAGATACCTTTAAGGAAAGCATACGCAAAACCGACAATGAGTTACACGAGGACTTATATTCAGAGCGTTCTTCAATTATACGCAAATTAAAGGTTTATAGAAAGCAGCAACAAGAGCAAACATATCCAAAACCAAAGCAGAAAGAACTTGATGACGAAATGGAGCTATAATTTGACAATCTATTATGACTTCTTTTTGAATTTTGAAGGTGTTTTTTCTGTGACACTTCTGAAAACCTTTCTAAAATGATTTTCGGAATTAAAGCCAACCATTCTGCTTATCGTGGAAATAGAATAGTTACTACTTTCCAAATATTTTATTGCATTATTAATTTTGATCGAATTCAAAAAATTAACAGGTGTTTGCCCTAATTCTTTTTGAAACAAGTGGTAAAGAGTAGACTCGCTAACACAACACTTTTTTGCTAAATCGACAATAGAAAAAGCATCATTCCAATTGTTAGTAATAAATTCAATCGCTGTTTGCAAGGTTTTATCGTATGAAATATTTGATCGCACCATTTGAGGAAGCACTTTTTTAAGCAGTTTATAAAACAATGAATACGCTTCCAATTCTTTAATATAGTCGACTGACAATAGATTGGATATTTTTGTTAGGTCATCCTTGATTTCTTTATCGCAATTTATAATTTGAGGTTCATATCGCCACTGCTCATAATGCATAAAACAACTCACATAAATTACTTCAATTTCAGGGCTTCCGTGCCACTCAGAATAACAATAAATATTCTCCGGAATAAATACGATATCCCCTTCGTTTACATTGAGCTTTTTATTCAAATAGATATAGGTTCCGCTACCTTTTATTATAATGCCTATTCGAGTTTTTCTTTGATTGCTATTCCCACGGCAAAAATGATAATTATTAAATATATGCTTTGATGTAGAAAGCTCCGAAACATATATTTTTCCAAGTTGCACCTTTTCATACACCTCCAGCACAGCACAATTGCAGAATAGTTACTTTTTTTACAGTATACCATATTGAACTGATTTTTGCAAGCTGATATAATAAAAAAAAGGGGGATTGTTTATGGATTTTACAGGAAAAACAGCAATTTCAACAGGAGCAGCATCAGGAATGGGACTTTTATTCGCACAAAATTTTGCGAAGCTTGGCGGAAATGTTGTATTATGCGATGTTAATAAAGAAGCTCTAAACAAATGCGTCGAGGAAATCAATGCAAAAGGCAAAGGAAAAGCCATTGGTGTGATATGCGATGTTCGTGATTATCAGCAGGTGTGCAGTGCAAGAGATATGGCAGTAGAAAGCTTTGGCAGTATTGATATTATGTGTAACTTTGCAGGTGGAACAGCTTGCAGAATGCAAAAGGTTGACAGAGAAAAATATCCGGAATTTCCGGACGTTCCTATTGACGTTTATGATTGGGGTATAGACGTAAACTTGAAAGGCCCTTTTTATTTTGCTCATGCAGTGTTAAAGCAGATGAGAGAGCAAAAAAGCGGACTTATTATAAATATCGGCTCAATCACCGGGCAGGAGGGTGACAGCTACGGAATGGATTACCCCACCTCCAAGGCAGGGCTTATGTTTGGATTGACAAAATCTATTGCGCAATACGGATCGAAATATGGCATCAGATGTGTATGTGTTTCACCCGGACCTGTATTGACCCGTGCATCAATGGCAAATATGAAGACCCTGCTTGGACGAGCAGCCGATCCGCAGGAGATCATAGATTTAATTTTATTTATAGCATCTGATAAAGGTCAATTTATAAATGGCGAAAACATTATGATAGATGGTGGCAGAAATGCTGCGGGCAGGAGTTGTTAATATATGAAGACTACATTTTTAAATCAGAATCGCCCATTGATTACAGGTATGATATTGAAGGATAATCCCGACAGCATAAGATTTGGGGTAAAGAATTCCGTATATGATGGAGCAGACTGCCTTGGCATACAACTTGAATATCTGAAAAAAGAATACAAAAGCGAAGAAAATTACGAAAAGATATTTGCTGCTTGCTCAGGGCACCCGATATATATAACCAATTACAGAGGAAACGAAAATAATGGTTTCTCTGACGAAGAACTTGCAGATGAGCTTTTGAAAGCGCTGTCCTGCGGTGCAACACTTGGTGATGTTCCGGCAAGCTGGTTTGACTCAGATAGCGGAATGGGAATAGGACTTGAGCTTTCTATGAAACAATCTGCCATTGATAAACAGATGCGTTTGATTGATAAAATCCATCAAATGGGAAAGGAAGTTTTAATGTCCTCCCATGTTCTGAAATTCACTTCAGCAGAAACGGTTTTGGAAATTGCCTATGAACAACAACGAAGAGGTGCCGATATTGTTAAAATTGTAACAGCAGCAAATTCTGACGAAGAGCAAATTGAGAATTTAAGAATAACAACGCTACTAAAAAAAGAGTTAAAGGTTCCCTTTTTGTTCTTATCCGGCGGTACACATTCTAAAATACATAGAATGATTGGACCTCAGCTTGGATGTGTTTCTTATCTTGCAGTGAGAGAGCATGATGAACGTGCTGTTCCCACTCAGCCTACAATAAAAGCGGCAAAGGCTGTGCGGGATAATCTTGATTATTTGCCGGATGTTATAGAGAAAGGATGTAAATTGTGAAAGCAATACTTGTAAATGATGATAAGAGTTTAAGATGGGATGAGGTTCCGAATCCTGTTCTTACCGAAGATGAAGTTTTGATAAAAGTTGAATATGCGGCTCTGAATCGTGCAGACCTTATGCAAAGAGAGGGCGACTACCCCCCGCCCGAAGGCTGTCCTGAATGGATGGGGCTTGAAGTTTCAGGCGAAATTGTTGAAATGACAGAGGGTGCAAAAGAAAAATCAAATTACAAAATTGGTGATAAAGTTTGTGCACTGCTTGGTGGTGGCGGTTATGCAGAATTTGTTTCTGTCAAATATGATATGTGTATGCCTGTGCCAAAAAATTGCACCATGGCAGAAGCAGCGGCAATTCCGGAAGCGTTTGCAACTGCATATCTCAAATTGTTTATTGAAGGTCATTCTAAAGCAGGAGATACGTTGCTTATGCAAGCAGGTGCAAGTGGACTTGCCAGCGTTATTATCCCTATGGCAAAAGCATTTGGTTTGCGTGTTATTACAACGGTCATAAGTGATACTAAAAACATTCAACATCTTGGTGCCGACCTCGTAGTTGACACCAGAGAGCAAAACCTGCCTGAAATACTTAAAAAAGAAGAAAATGAAGGCAGAGCTGTTGATATTGCTATTGACTGCCTTGGCGGCCAAAATCTTGGTGACTGTCTGCCATATGTAAAATATGGATGTCGTTGGATAGTGATTGCGGCTCTTGCCGGAGCAAATACAACCATTGACCTTAAAAATATTTATAAAAAGAACATCAGAATTATTGGCAGTACACTTCGTTCACGCACTCCTGAAATGAAAGCTGAAATTCTTTCCAAGCTTGTCGATGAGGTTTGGGAAAAGGTGGCAAACGGTGAGATAAAGCCTACCGTATATAAGGTTCTTCCGATTACAGAAGCCGAAGAAGCACACGATATCCTTTATCGTGGCGAAAATATAGGCAAGGTTGTATTAAAGGTTTAATGAAGATTATTGCATTGAAATACGGAGAGTCCGTTTTTGGAGAGAACTATATTTTTAAGGGCGGAAATAAAGACAAGCGCTTGCCGATTTCATTTACGATCTATTTGATACAAACAGAAAACAAGAACATTCTTGTGGATGTAGGCTGTGATGATTGTGCAGGCTTTGAAATGTCGCTATTCAAAAAGCCGGTTGATGTATTAAAAGAATACGGACTTTCTCCAAATGATATCACTGATGTTATCATTACTCATTCACACCACGACCACATAGAAGCTATCAAATATTATGGGAACGCCGTTATACACATTCAAAAGGACGAATATGTTATGGCAAAAAAGTACATTCCAGTAAGTTTTACCGTTCATTTGATTGATGATGAATTCTCATTATCTGAGAACGTAATTATGAGGAAAATCGGTGGACATTCCATTGGTTCCTGTATCGTTTTAGCAGATAACTATGTGCTGTGTGGTGATGAATGCTATTATGAAAAATGCTTAACGGACAAAATTTGCACAGGTTCATCCTATAACGAAGAGACAAGTGAGAAATTCATCGTAGAATTCAGTAAAAATAAATACATTCCTCTATTGTTTCATGATAGCAAAATTTTGCAAGGAAGGTTAGGTTATTCTATTATTAAAAACTAAATATTATAATCAAGATGGTAATTCAATAAGGATTGTCTTCTTGTGCTTTTTATGAATATTCTTTCTGACACAGAAAAATATTCAAGGGGCGTACCGATTTGATTGCGGTACGCCCTGAATTTTAGGTTATAAAAAATTTTTGAAAAATATTAGATTTACCCTTGACAAAATTCATCATAATTCATGTTTTTAGTTTTGTCAATATTTTTATAATTATTCTTAAAATGTGTTTTACTCCAACTCCCTCAGTCTCGCTTTGCTCGACAGCTCCCCCAAGGGGGAGCCTGAAAAAGCCTCCCTCGCAAGTGTGGTGGATTCGCCGCAGGCAAAGACGGAAGGAGTAAGTTTTTTGTACCGATGCGGCATCATATCTTGCAACAAAAAAAGACATTCTCTTTCGAGAAAGTCTGTCATTTTATAATATATATTATATTTATTCCAAAAACAACATAACAGGTTCAAGAGTTCCTGCAGTTTTTTCAATAATGATGGTATCTTTCTCGGTGCGGAAGGGAAGAGCTTCTTTTTTGCCGTCGGGGGTGAGATATTTCACGCTTTCATAATCTTTGTCAACATGAAGGATTATCTCATCCAAAGGATCAAGGCTGAGGTTGAAGACGGAACAGAAAAGCCCGCCGTCAGAACATCTTGCCGCTTTGAAATAGATCTCATCATCGCCCACGCAATAAACGGGAATGTCTCCTGTTTCCGAAAGCAAAGAGACAAATTGCGCTTTTCTTGATTCGTTCAGCATCGAGAAAGGAGCACCAAGTCCCCAAACCGTGTCGGGCGAACCGCAGAAGACGACCGAGGTGCCGCCAAGAGAATTTTTGAAAACTGTGCTTGCGGGAAAAAGCTTTTCACGGCTTTCGCCATCAAGAGAATAACAGACATAAGACATGGCACGTACCGAAGCATTTGTCGGCACAAGCTCCTTTGTCTTGTGCTGTTTCGGCACCTTTTTGCCGCTTGCTTCGATGACCTCGCAGGTCATCGTCTTGCCCTGCCATTCGCGCACATCAACTCCGAGATATTCCCCAAAGCCTCTTTCGATAAGCTGTGCGGCTGTGTCGGAAGCCACGACAAATGTGCCCTTGAAGAATTCGGTGATCTCTGTATCCGAGAATTTTTTGAGGGTGTCTTTGCCTTCCATGAAGACAGCTCCGCCGCTCTTTGACGAGAAATAGAGAGGAAGGCCCAAGCGTTCAAGAACTTTTTTGCTCCAACTTTCTTTTTCGGATTCCCACATATCGTCGCACAGATCAAAATAAGATTTTGTAGACAGGGGAATACGGCATCCGAAAAATGAAAGAGTGGGATATATTTTTTCAAGCGCCTCATAAAATCCTCGGTTTTTGGCAAGCACCTCACGGTATTTTCTGCCGCTTGACGGCTCGTGGGCATAAAGTCTTGTTATCCAATGCTTTGCACCGCGTGTTCCCTCAAGGATCGAGCCCGAAAGATGAGCATGAACAAGCCGCCCACTTGTGCTGTAACGATTCTGTGGGCAGGTGGCGGGCTCATCAAGAAATATCTCGACATCGTTTTTGAGCTTTTCTATCTGACTTGCGGCGCGATAAAACACCTCCGAGATCTCTCTGCCGCTTGAATGGAGATATTTTCCGTTGTTGACTCTGACAATGACGGGATTGCCTTCTCCTGCAAGGATTTTTGCGATTTGTGCAGAAACCTCGGGATTGCTTCCGCAGTTGCAGAAATTGCCGGGGATTGAGGGGTCGATGCTGTCAATACCTTCGCGCATGGCGCGGGCGGCCTTAAGAAGCGAATCAAACTGGGTCTTTACGAAAATATCGGTGTATTCGCGGCTCTTTTCGTCGCGCTTCAGAAGAGTTTCCCAAAGCTGCTCCCGGGTGAAGTTCTCTCCCGAAAGTTCATTGAAGCGCTTCATGTGTCTTTCGCAGGCACAGCCCTTTCCGCCGCGGAAGATAAGACGGAAATCGTCATCCACCATGATGACCTCGGGACGGCTCTGTGCCAGGGTCCTGAACGCGTCTCTTATGTGGTCGCAGAAGTCGTCATCATCAGGACAAACAGTTGTGGTTTTTTGACCGTCTTTGAGGTTTGTATACTGTGTGAAAGGAAATAGCTCCGAAAGACTCCAACCGTGACCGATGGAGGCCTGCACAAGAATTCCGCAGGAAAGACCCATCGAAGCAAGCTTGTCGCGGAAAAGATTATATTTTTCGCACAGGATTTTTGCCTTGTCAACAGGCGGATTTCCCTCGGGAACAAGGGTCATCTTGAAAAGAGCACAGGTGGCAATACCCTTTTCGTACTGCTCGCGTATATCCTCGCATATTTCATCGATGTGATTGGTATCAAGCGGCATTATTGAATAATTGTACATAAAAAATACCTCCGACAGGTGTTTTTCTCATTGTATCATTACATGGACAAAAAGTCAACCGTAGCCGCAACGAAAAAAATTTCGGATTTTATAACAAAAAAGACCGCCTGTCAGCAGTCTTTTTATTTGTTATCTGACTTTTATAAAAAGCACATTTCCCGTAAAGTCGGGTTCGCTGTTTGCCTGAAGCTTGTAAAGCGGGATGATCTTTTCAACTTCGTTTCCGGCTTTGTCAATAAAGAAGCTGGGAACATCTTCATGAAAATCCACATGATTGTGTCCCGCAAAAACAGCTTTCACGGTGTCAGCATAGCTTCTGATGATATCATACATTTTTTGATTCTCGCCAAGCTCCATGTTGAGCCTGTTGAAAGCGATATGTATAAAAAGGAGAACGGGATATCCGTTACTTCTGGCAAATTCCAGCTCTTTTTCAACGCTGTCGCAGACCTTTTTGCTGAACTCGCCTGTGTTGTCGTCGGCGGCGATGATGTAAAGCTTTTCTTTCAGAAGCTTTGTGTAGCAATAAGGATCGTGCGGCCAGACTGCATCAAGCTTTTTTCTGCATTCGACGGGATCGCCGTAGAACTGATCGTGATTGCCCACAACGCAGATTGTGTCGGGATAAGGTGTAAGCACTGTTCTTTGAGAAGTCTTATGTGCTCATCGTCCGAAATGCATTCGATATTGTCACCGCAAAGGACAATCTAATCCGAAAAAGATGCACATTCCATGGCGTTTTTGACAGCGTTATAGATATCATCACGCTCTTTTCTGATGTGCATATCGGAAAGCATTGCGATCTTGATCTTTTCGCCGCCAAGGTCTGCATCGATCTCAAGCTCGCGAACGAGGACCTTTGACGAATTGAGGCGGTATACAGTGTCATAGACCGCAGAGCCTTCGGGCTCGGGAGTGATACCTTGCGCAAAATATTCTTCTCTTGTTTTGGCTGACATTTCGTGTATCTCCTTATTTAAGCATATCCTTTATGATATCGCCGAGGATCTTTATTCCCTTTTCGATCTCTTCATTCGAGGGCATGGAGTAGTTGAGCCTGAAGCTGTCGGAGGGGGTGGATTCGTCGCAGTTGAAGGCGGTGCCCGGAACGACAAACACCTTTTGCTCGGAAGCTTTTGCTATGAAATCAGAAAGCTTAATGCCGTCGGGAAGAGTGCAGAGGATGAAAAGACCTCCTTCGGGACGGGTGAATTTCAACTGCTCGGGCATATATTTGTCAAGGCAGTCAAGCATCAGGTGACATTTGGCACGGTAAAGATCACGGATTTTTTCGATGTGAGCGTCGAGATCGTATTTTTCCATATATTCGGCACAAACCATCTGGAAGAAGATGTTTGTGTGTACATCCTCCACCTGCTTTGCAACAACCATCTTCTGAATAAGCTCGTTGTTTGCGCAGGCAAAGCCGATACGCATACCTGCCGAAAGTATCTTCGAGAACGAACCGCAATATATTACTCTGCCGTCGGTGTCCATGCTCTTGATGGTGGGTACATCCTCACCGTCAAAGCGAAGATCGCCGTAAGGGTTGTCCTCAATGATGACCACATCGTATTTCTGAGCAAGGGCATATATCTTCTTTCTTTTTTCAAGGCTCGTAGTGATGCCTGCGGGATTCTGGAAAGTGGGGATGACATAGATGATCTTTGCTTTGTCACCCTCGGCAATGAGAGCCTCTTCAAGCTTTTCGATGTTGATTCCGTCGTCCTCAAGAGGAACGCCGACAGGGCGTGCGCCGTTGGAGCGGAAGGAGTTGAGCGAGCCGATGAAGCTGGGGTTTTCGCAGATGACTGCGTCGCCGATGTTGCAGAGCGCCTTGCAGGCAAGCTCGATGCCCTGCTGACCGCCCGAAGTTATGATGGTTTCATCGTCGGGAGTGCCGACAGAGAACTTTTCGGAAATTCTTTTCTTAATAAGCTGACGAAGCTTGGGATAGCCTTCTGTCACGCTGTACTGAAGAGCGGTCACCGCGTCGTTTTCGAGAATGTTTGCCGAGATTTCCTTGATTGCCTCAATGGGGAAGGACTCGGGAGCGGGATTGCCTGCGGCAAAGGAAATGGCTCCCGGGGTGCCGAGGCTTTTGAAGATTTCGCGGATGGCGGAGGGCTTCATCACCGCCATCTTATCGGATATTTTGTACTGCATTTGGGTTTTCCTTCTTTCAATAATCAGAATGCGCTGTTGAGAGGTTTGATTCCGTTCTGAGAAAGAACAGTCACGGTCTCCTCCGGCTTGTCTGTCTTCATGACAACGCAAGCCTCCGATTCCTTTCCGCCCACAAAGGCGTAAAGGTATCTGACCGAAATGCCCTCGGTCTTGAGAAGAGTGATGATTTTTGAAAGTCCGCCGGGAGTGTGATCGAGGGGGACGGCGATGGCATCTGTGATTTTGACGGTGACACCGGCGTCTGCAAGAAGCTCCTTCGCCTTTGCGGGATCGCTTACGATCATTCTCATAAGACCGTAATCCGCGGTGTCTGCGATGCTGAGAGCTTTGATATCAACATGATTGTCGCCAAGAGTTTCGAGAATGTCGGCAATTCTGCCGAATTTATTTTCAACAAAAATTGTAAGCTGTTTTACAAACATATCTATTCTCCTTAATCAATGAAGTTTTCTGTTGTCAATGACACGCTTTGCCTTTCCTTCGCTTCTTGTGATCGATTTGGGGTTGACAAGGTGTACCTTTGCGCCGATGCCGAGGGTGCTTCTGATCTTGTCAACAATGGTTCTTTCAAGGTTTGCAATCGAGCCGACTTCATCGTGCATAAATTCTTCGCTCATTTCCACGTTGACATCAAGAGTGTCTGTGTTGTTGACACGGTCAACGATGATCTGATAGTTGGGAGTAACAGCACCGCCGACATTGAGAAGAACTTCTTCGATCTGTGACGGGAAGACGTTTACACCGCGGATGATGAGCATATCGTCGCTTCTGCCGGTGGGTTTGTTCATGCGGATATGAGTTCTTCCGCAACGGCAGGGCTCGTAGTTGAGCGAGCAGATGTCGCGGGTGCGGTAACGGATGACGGGGAAGCCCTCTTTTGCAAGAGTTGTGAAAACAAGCTCGCCTGTGCTTCCCTCGGGAAGAACCTCGCCTGTGTCGGGATCAATGATCTCGGCAACAAAAAGGTCTTCGCAGATGTGCATTCCGCACTGATATTCACATTCATACGAAACGCCGGGACCCTGTATCTCGGAAAGTCCGTAGATATCATAAGCCTTGATGCCAAGTCCCTGCTCGATGGCGTGGCGCATATCCTCTGTCCAGGGTTCTGCACCGAAAACTCCGGCCTTGAGCTTGATCTGATCTTTCACGCCTGCTTCCGCAACGGCTTCTGCGAGATACATGGCATAAGAGGGGGTACAGGTGATCATGGTCGAGCCGAAGTCAACCATTGTGGTGATCTGTCTTTGGGTGTTGCCTGCAGAAATCGGGATGACGGTGGAACCGATGAGGCTTGCACCGTCGTGAATACCGAGACCTCCTGTGAAAAAGCCGTAGCCAAAGGCGTTCTGAATAAAGTCGTTTTTGTCAGCGCCTGCTGCTGCAAGAGCGCGGGCAACCGTTTCAGACCAGTTGTCAAGGTCATTCTGAGTGTATCCGACAACGATCTGCTTGCCTGTTGTGCCCGAGGAGGCGTGGACTCTTTTTATATTTTCCATCGGCTCTGCAAAAAGGCCGTAGGGATAAAAATCACGAAGATCCTTCTTGTAGGAGAAGGGGAGAAGATGGAGGTCGTCAATGCTCTTGATGTCGGAGGGCTTAACACCCGAAACATCCATTCTGTTGCGGAAGCATTCGACACGCTCGTACATACGGTTGACCTGCCAGATAAGTCTTTCGGACTGAAGCTTTTTCAGTTCGTCTCTCGGCATGGTTTCGATCTTGGGGTTGCGAATCATGGGAGTTCTTTCCTTTCTTATATATTTTTATATATGTTTTGCAAAAGTGATTCAGAGATTGTAACCGAGATCGAAAGCCGCAAGGTTAACATCAAGGAATTTTGCGGGAACAGTGGTCTTGATTGTTTCAATCCATTTTTCATAAGGAATGTCTGTGTTCTTCGCCATAACGCCGATAAGAACGACATTGACCGCCTTGATGGTGCCAGCCTCTTTTGCAAGCGAGAGGGCGTCAACGCAGGTAAGATCAGTTTTTTCGCCGATTTTCTTTTCTATATCGACGGGATATTCTGCTGCACCTGTGATGACAGGCATGGGATTGATCTTCTGGGTGTTGAGGATCATTTTTCCGCCTTTTTTCACAAAGGGAAGTGCGCGGTAGGCTTCAAGAAGCTCGAAGGCAAGAATGATATCTGCCTCACCCTTATCAATAATGGGGGAATATACCTTGTCGCCGTATTTTACATATGTAACAACGCTTCCTCCGCGCTGGCTCATACCGTGAACCTCGGAGACCTTTACATCATATCCGAGGGAGGTAGTGAGATTGCCAAGGATTCGGCTTGCAAGAAGAGTTCCCTGTCCGCCGACTCCGACGATCATAATATTCTTTGTCATGGTCAGTTTTCCTCCTTTGCAATGGCACCGAAGGGACAAACATTGATACAAAGTCCGCATCCGTTGCACTGGGTTTCGTCGATAAATACTTTTCCGTCACGCACAGAGATTGCGGGACATCCAAGCTTCATACAAAGCTTGCAGTTGCGGCAGTTGTCGCCGATCTTGCAGTGACCTGTGTATTTAACGGTCTTGAGCAGAGCGCAGGGACGCTGTGCGATGACGACAGCGGGTGCTTCCAGCGCGCAGGCTTCTTTGACGACGGCTTCAAAGGTCTTGGTGTCAAACGGGTCTGCGACCTTGACCCAGTCGATACCGACAGCATGGCAGAGCGCTTCAAGGTCAACCTGCTTTGTTGCTTCGCCGCGGATGGTCTTGCCGGTTGTCGGGTTATCCTGATGACCGGTCATGCCGGTGATGGAGTTGTCAAGAATGATGACGGTGTTGATGCCCTTGTTGTAAACGATATCGATGAGACCTGTGATGCCGGAGTGCATGAATGTGGAGTCACCGATGACGGAGACGAGCTTCTTTGCAAATTCGTCGCCGCGTGCCTTCGCCATACCGAGTGCCGCAGAAACGGATGCACCCATACAGATGGT
>JAZSFD010000046.1:0-3232 GCA_045532035.1 Eubacteriales bacterium
GTAATATAGTTGATAAGTGCGTCCATCCACACATAAATAACATGTCCGTCATCAAAATCAACGGGAACGCCCCATTTGAATGTGGAACGGGATACACAAAGATCCTGAATACCGGGCTTTATGAAGTTGTTGACCATTTCCTTTTTGCGTGCTTCAGGACAGATAAAATCGGGGTGGGATTCTATGTAATCCTCAAGCTTTTTCTGATACTTGGAAAGCTTAAGGAAATAAGCCTCCTCTTTTGACTTCTGAACGTCTCTTCCACAATCGGGGCATTTGCAATCAGCGGCCTGAGTCTCTGTCCAGAAAGACTCACAAGGAGTACAATACCAGCCTTCATATTCACCCTTATAAATATCACCCTGCTCATAAAGCTTGCGGAATATATTCTGAACGGCTTTTACATGGTAGTCGTCGGTTGTTCTGATAAACTTGTCGTAACCGATGTTCATGGTCTTCCAGATGCCTTTAAGTTCATCGGTGATTCGATCAACATACTCCTTGGGGGTAATTCCTTCTTCAGCCGCGGCATTTTCGATCTTCTGACCATGTTCGTCTGTTCCTGTGAGGAAGAAAACATCATATCCGCGAAGTCTTTTGTAGCGTGCGATTGCATCAGTAAGGACCATTTCATAAGTGTTTCCGATGTGGGGCTTTCGCGATGTATAAGGAATCGCAGTGGTTAAATAATACTTTTGCTTTTCAGACATAATTTTATATCCTTTCGTTATAATACATACTTTATTTCAAGAAAAATCGCAAAAAACAGGTGCGACATTTTCAGTAACAACATAATTCAAAAAACAGCTTACAGATATAAGAAAATATGGGATAGTAACGAGATACAAAGCCCCAAGTGTCAGATATGACAGTAAAAACCATGGCACAAAGCTTATACAAAAGCACAAAAACTCAAGTTTATGTCCTTTCATAAGCAAAAAACTTTGCTTCACCGTCGATGCAACGGAGCCGTCACTGCATCTCGTGATGCAAACAAAACCGCAGGATAATGTGCAAGCCAAAACCAAAGTAATAAGAAAAAATACGCTTGACACTATAGATACTAAACGGATTTGATCCCGCAACAAAATCTTATTTGCAAGAATATCGAGCATAAAAGCCATAAATTGCGGAAATAACAATACAAAAGATATAATTGCCGCAAAAAGTGCAACTCGCTTCAAGGCTCGGCAATAAAGCTTTTTGGCTGTATAATCCCGCAGAACTCCACATAAAGGATGCTTGTCCTTGCAAGAAACACAACGAAAGCAACGAAAAACACCGGTAATCAACGGCGCAAGCAAAACAATCACCAACAATTTTAAAAGCACCATAAGCGAGAAGAATACTTTAGGAGAAAAAGCTTTGTAAAGCAAAATGTCAACTGCACCTATGATAGTGGAGACTCCGCAAAGCACCGTCAAAACAATCGCTGAAAGACAGATGCAAGGAAAAAGCAATGAAAACAATATATTTCTTGCTTCAGATTTTATAACTCTGCGCCTTGAAGATAAGCTCATGTGCCGCCTCGCAAAACATACAAACACATCGGCAATTTACACTTAGTATCATTATATAACACTTTTCAAAAAAAAGCAAGATATAGTTGAAATATGCCCCGTGTTTTTATATAATTTTTTATAGTCTCAATTATTCCCACAAGCTTATTTGTTATGCGAAAAATAATATATTTTTTTAACATTGTAAATAAAAAGGCTCACGCTTGACAAATGACTAAAAAATGGCTATAATAATATATCATGCATATGTATGCATAGATATCAAATTATTTGGGAGGTTATGTTTTGGGCAGAAAAACACCTAGACTCTTCACACCCATTTCTTCTTTCAAAGAGTTATACTCCAAGGGTGCGCAACTGTACGGGGATAAGGTTTTATTTCGCTATTTCGCCAAAGATGGCAATATAGATACAGTTACATACAGTCAATTCAAATACAAAACAGACAGGATTGCTGCAGGGCTTGATTCGCTCGGTCTTGCGGGAAAAAGAGTTGCAATACTCAGCGAATCATCACCTGAATGGTTCTGCACATACCTTGCTGTAGTATCAACAGGCGGTGTAGTTATCCCGCTTGACAAAGAGCTTGTGGTCGAAGAAATCGCAAACTTTCTGAACAGAAGCAACGCCGATGCAATAGTTTTCTCGCGCAACTTCAACAAAAAGATCGACGATGTTTGCAAAGGTGCAGAAACTCTTACTCACTACATTGCAGTCGATCCCGATTGCAACGATTTCGGTCAAAAGAATGTGATGTCGCTTCAGCAGATTATCGAAGCAGGACAGACAAAGCTTGCTGAGAGGAAGTATGTACTTCCCGAAAACGATGACATGAAAAAGATGAGCGTCATGCTTTTCACTTCGGGTACAACAGGCACAAGTAAATGTGTCATGCTTTCCGAACACAACATTGTTTCGTGCATCAATGCTGCTTGCGCGGCGGTTGACTTCAATCCGCAGGACATCCTCATGTCGGTTCTTCCTATACACCACACCTACGAAAGCACTTGTATGCTTGCTGCAATCAACTACGGTGTTGAGATATGTATCAACGACAGTCTCAAAAATGTTCTGAAGAATCTTGCCATTTTCAAGCCCACGGGAATGACTCTTGTCCCCCTCTTTGTAAACACTTTCTATAAGAGAATATGGGACGAGGCAAAGAAAAAAGGCAAAGACGCTATACTCAAGAAGGGCATTGCCATCGCCAGCGCATCCAGAAAAGTCGGTGTGGATCTTTCCAAAACACTTTTCAAGGATGTGATTTCGGCATTCGGCGGCAGGCTCGAAAAGATTGTTTGCGGCGGAGCGCCGATGGATCCGACTATGGTCAAAAACTTTGAATGCTTCGGAATCCGCATAGTCGAGGGATATGGCATCACCGAATGCTCCCCCCTCATCTCTGTAAGCCCGTATTACAGACAAAAGCCCGGCTCTGTAGGTCCCGCCTGCAACTGTTGCGAGGTAAAGATAGATGACCCGACTCCCGATGACGAAGGAAGAAACATCGGCGAGATCATGGTCAAGGGCGAAAATGTCATGCTCGGTTACTATCTTGATGAAGAAGCAACCTCTGCCGTTCTTTCAAGCGACGGATGGTTCCGCACCGGCGACCTTGGATATATCGACAATGACGGATATATCTATATCACCGGACGAAAGAAAAATGTAATCATTCTTAATAACGGTAAAAATGTATTCCCCGAAGAAAT
>JAZSFD010000017.1:0-1827 GCA_045532035.1 Eubacteriales bacterium
AAAAGCTTCGCACCCCTGCCCTTTCGACAGGCTTTTCGGACGAGGGCAAAAAGGCAAAGGTCAGATTTGAAAACATCCTTTCTGCAAAGAAAAGAAGAGCGCTCTTTTTGATTCTCCTGCTTTTGACTGCCATGCTTTCGGCAGAATTTCTGCTCTCCTGCGGAAAAAAAGAAGAGCTTGACTTGTGGGAAAAGGAAAACAGAGAATTTACGCAAGATGAGGCTGTCGGGCATCTGAGAGAAGAGCTTATCAAGGCATACGAAAACACCTACGGCGAATATGTTCCGCTGAATGAGGATCCCTCCCCCACAAACGACCGCGAATATTTAAGGTATGCCATATCAAATCTTTCGATTACGGGTGAGGACGACAGATTCTTCAAATACCCCGTGATCTTTGAATTCTGGGTGGAAAAAGCAACCGGAGACATTTATAAATACTACAACGGTCTTGACAAGACATTGACACTCTTTGACCCATATGATGAGCTTGCCCTTGTCTTTGCAGGATGACAAAAAGGAGGAAGCCTATGAAAAAGCTTCACACGCCTGCCCTTTCGACGGGATTTTCCGAAAACGGAAACAAGGCAAAAAGCCGTTTTGAAAACATTCTTTCAAAATCAAAAAAGCGCGCGATCTTTCTTGTCGTTTCGCTCCTTGCCGCCATTATTGCCGCCGAGCTTCTCATCGCCTGCACAGGTGAGTCGACCGAAAGAATTGCCGATAAACTTGATAACCGGAACATCATCATTGGAGGCACTGACCGACCGACCGATATGTGGATAACTCCGACGGTTGTGATTCCCACAGCCGCCATATCGACCCACGCGCCGCTGTATTACGACAAAGCAATGCTTTATCAGAACAGGGATTATATCACAAATCCCGAGCTTACAACCATCGCAAATGTTTACCCTGTGGAAGAAAACCTTTTCTTCGTTTCACTTCCCGCTTTCAACGGCGGACTTTACGGATATACGACAGGTGACAATCTCAAATTCGTATACGGCGATGAAGATTACAACATGGCGCAGATCACTGAGGACATTCCCGAAAAAGGGATAAACCGGGGAGATACTGTGAGAATAGACGAAAGAAACGAAAATATCTTCACCGTGACTCATCTTTTAAGCGGTCAGAGCTTTGAGACCGACAAAATCTATATCGGCACCGTTGAGGATGAAAATGAAATGTATCCGAAGCTTTATAGTTATCTTGAAAGCGAGATCAAAAAATACGGAAACGAAAGCTTTGACAACATCATGATAACAAAGATCGGCTTTTTCCCCGGAAGATGTACATACGACGAAGAGACAAAGATTTATGACTACACCATATATGTCCATGTGACCTATACTAAAAAACATACAGATGAAGAAAATCTTTCGTATATCCGGGATGCCATCGCATCGAGGGATAGCAACAGACTCACCTACCGCGATGACGCAGAGCTTTTTATTCACGGAATGATACCGCAGATGAAGATACGATTTGAGCTTGACAAATACAGAAACATCGAAAACGCTTCCGTCGAACTGTCATACAATGCAGGACAGATTGTGACAAATATGCCGATCGAAAATCCTCGCGAAGAATGGGTGAATATAGAAAGCATCGGTGAAATCTTCCCCGAAAAGCTGTCAAAAGTAACCTATGCAAAAGACAATGTCGAGATTGAACAGTAACTCAAGCAAGGGCAGAAATGCCCTTGAGCTTGCTGACAAAGTGTATTACAATAATTGCTGTTAGCAATATGCACAAACAGGGAGTGTCATAATACCTCCATTGCCTGAAAGGGCGGCTGATCCAAAACAAGGTTTCTGATATC